>DATHJK010000050.1:0-4284 GCA_035316225.1 Pyrinomonadaceae bacterium | reverse complement strand
AACGGCGGAAACATGTACCTGGAAAATATTCAGGTCGCCAATTTAACGGCGGCACCTTACGGAAACGCCGGAAACATCGAAGCGAAAGTCGTCGGCAATGCGGCCAACGTCACTTTACAGCTCTTCAATGACAGGATATTGGTCGCAAACTACACGGCCAGCAGTCGCGCCGAAGTCTGCAAGTCCACACACAAATATCAGTGACAGGTAAGAAGAAGTGATAAGTGATAAGTGATAAGTGATAAGAGGAAAGCCGTGAATGGTGAATGGAAAATAACTTTCCTTCCATTCACCATTCATCCTTCACATGCTCTCTCTTATCACTTATCACCGCTCTTCTTATCACTCTCTTATCAGCTATCACCGCTTTTAGATGTCAAAGTACATGTTGAACTCAAGCGGATGCGGGCGCATGCGCAAGGGTTGAATCTCGCGCTCGCGCTTGTAGGCTATCCAGCGATCAATTATGTCCTGCGTGAAGACTCCGCCTTTTAGCAGGAAGTCGTGGTCGCGCTCCAGCGCATTCAAGGACTCGTCAAGAGAACCCGGCAAACTCGGCACATCTCTCAAAGCTTCCGGCGAGAGATCATAGATGTCCTTCTCCAGAGGCTGACCGGGATCAATCTTGTTCTGTATGCCGTCTAATCCGGCCATCACCATAGAGGAGAAAGCAAGATATGCGTTGCACGACGGGTCTGGCGGACGGAATTCAAGACGCTTCAGCTTCGGATTTGTGGAGAACATAGGAATTCTCACAGCAGCCGAGCGGTTGCGCGCGGAATAAGCAAGATTGACCGGCGCTTCAAATCCGGGCACGAGGCGCTTGTAGCTGTTCGTGGTTGGCGCTGCGAAAGCCACGATTGCGGGCGCGTGCTTCAACAGGCCGCCGATGTAGTAGCGCGCAAGGTCTGACAATCCGGCGTAACCGTCCCCGGCAAACAGCGGCTTTTCATCTTTCCAAAGCGATTGGTGGCAGTGCATGCCTGAGCCGTTGTCGCCGTAGAGCGGCTTCGGCATGAAGGTCGCGGCCTTGCCGTATTGATAAGCCGTATTGCGCACGACGTACTTGAAGATTTGCAGGTTGTCGGCTGTGCCGAGCAAGGTCGAGTAGCGAAAATCAATCTCGCACTGGCCTGCTGTAGCAACTTCGTGGTGATGACATTCCACGTTGATGCCGAGGCTTGCGAGCGTCAAAGAGATTTCAGAACGAAGATCGCTCAAAGAGTCCGCAGGAGGCACAGGCACGTAGCCCTCTTTGGCCCGAATACGATAGCCCAGATTGACTCCGGAAAATTCGTCCGCCTGGCGGCCACTGTTCCAGTGAGCCTCGTCCGAATCAATCGTGTAGCCAGCGCTGTTCTGCTCGTTATGAAATTTCACGCTGTCGAAGACGAAGAACTCCGCTTCGGGGCCGAAGTAGGCCGTGTCGGCTATGCCCGTTGATTTAAGATAGCTTTCAGCGCGTCGCGCCACGGCTCGCGGGTCATACGGGTAGTCTTCGCGCGTTATAGGGTCAACGACGTTGGCTATGATGCAGAGCGTAGGCTCTTCCGAGAATGGCTCCATCCAGAAGCGCACGGGGTCTGGAATCAAGAGCATGTCGGATTCGTGTATGGCCGCCCACCCGCGAATGCTTGATCCGTCAAAGCCGAAGCCGTCTTCAAAAGAGTCTTCGGTAAACTGGTCTATGGGAAAGGTCAGGTGCTGCCATGAACCTGGAAAATCTGTAAAGCGTACGGAAACGAATTTCGCTCCCTGGTCTGTGGCATACTTCAAGGCCGTTTTTGCGTTCATTGTATCTCCTGAAAGATTTTTAAGAGTGTTAGGGGTGCTAGCCGCCCCGTGAGCTTTTGGGGCAGTTGAATTCCAAACGCGAAGGAATGTCGAGCGCGGTCGCGCGCCATCTTGCAGCGGCGCATAAAAAGCTTTGCATTATAGTTTGCCAAGCGCCACTGTCAAGCTTTTCTCTGCAAATTAAATCAGGCTTTATCCGGTTATTTCATTCATTCTAAGCCTAAATCTTTCTTTTGAAGCAACTTATCTGTTCGCAGTGCGACTTTCTACAAAAAAAATAGTTTTTGACCCTAACGCCTTTTTTTGTTACATTTCGCCTCCAAGTGTTCCATCCCATGTATACTCCGCAACAAGGTAAGAGGCGCGCTCACGCCTCTCGTACGGGAGACTGGTGGCGTGAGCGACTGAGAAACGGGAAAAGCAAGGCAGGAGACCGCAAGAGTTGACCACCGCTATCGAACAGACGCTAGAAACTTACGGCATAGAAAATTGGGGCGCTGGCTACTTCGACGTGAACCGCAATGGTAACCTCATAGTGCATCCGTCGAAGGCAGACCCGCGCGCCGCAGACGTGAAAGAGATTATTGACGATCTGGCTAAACGAGGCATTCAAGCGCCCGTACTCATACGCTTTCCGCAACTGATTGCCAATCAGGTGCGCAAGCTACAGCGCTCGTTTCAGAAAGCCATAGCCGAATATGAGTACAGGGGCGCGCACATGTGCGTCTATCCTATGAAGGTCAACCAGCAGCGCTCTGTGGTTGAAGAATATCTTCGTGAAGGCTCGCGCTACGACTTCGGCCTCGAAGCAGGCTCTAAGGCAGAGCTTTACGCCGCGCTCGCGCTTGAGCAGACGCCCGACAGTCTTCTGGTCTTGAACGGATTCAAAGACGAAGAGTTCATACAGCTTGCTTTTGCGGGCGCTAAATCCGGCAAGCGCGTCGTCATAGTCATAGAAAAGCTGAGCGAGCTTGGACACGTGCTGCGAATCGCTGAAAAGTACGAGGGGCCTATGCCGATTGTCGGCATGCGTGTGAAGCTCTACTCGAAAGGCTCTGGCCGGTGGGAGAAGTCTGGCGGCGAGGCTGCAAAGTTCGGCCTGACCACGACCGAGATTCTGGAAGTCATCTCGCGCATGCAGCAGGCCGGGCGCATAGACATGCTGCAACTCCTGCACTTTCACATAGGCTCGCAGCTAACCGACATTAAGCGCATCAAGAACGCCATGAAAGAGGCCGCTCGCGTCTATGCCAAAATCCAGCAGATGAAAGTTCCGATTGAGCTGCTGGACGTTGGCGGCGGAATGGCTGTTGACTATGACGGCTCGAAGACCGCGTTCGATTCATCTGCGAACTACTCCGCGCAGGAGTTCGCCAACGACGTTATCTACACGATCAAGCAGGTCTGCGACGACGAGAACGTGCCGCACCCTACAATCATTCAGGAGTCCGGGCGATTCCTCTCCGCTTATCACGCCATGCTCGTCACGAATGTGCTGGACGAGATTGAAACCGTAGTTGAAGACATCACGCCGATTGAGATTGACGAGGATGACCCGCAGGTTGTCATAGAGCTTGGCGATTTGCGCGCGACCATAGGCGTGAAGAACTACCGCGAGTATTACCACGACGCGCTGGAACACCGCGAAGAGCTTTTCACGCTCTTCAATCTTGGGCTGATTACTCTGGAAGATCGCGCGAAAGGCGAAGTGCTCTTCTGGGACGTGTGCGAGCGCGCTGACAAATTCGCGCAGGCAGCAAAGTACGTTTCCGAAGAGTTCGACGACCTGCGGCGACTACTCTGCGCTAAATACCTGACCAATTTTTCCGTCTTCCGCTCCGTGCCGGATCACTGGGCGCTGGATCAACTGTTCCCTATCATCCCGATTCACGGATTGAACCGACAGCCAACCGAGTACGCTACGCTCTGCGACATCACATGCGATTCGGACGGCATCGTTGACAAGTTTGTTGACTTGCATGATGTCAAACAGGTGCTGGAGCTACACAAGCTCACGCCTGGCGTGCCCTACTATCTGGCCTTCATGCTCGTCGGCGCTTATCAGGAGGTGATGGGCAACAATCACAACCTGTTCGGCGCGCCCAACGAAGCGCACGTGCATATAGACGAGAACGGTTATCTCATCAAGAAAGTGATACGCGGCTCGACTGTGGGCGAGGCCGTCGGGCGCGCTCGCTATGACCGTTCGCTCCTGCACGACGGCTTTCGTCGCCAGGTTGCGCAGCGCGTCAAGGCCGGTGAGATGTCCGAAAGCGAAGCGACACGATTAACAGAGTTCTACGAATCAAGCTACGACGCCTATACATATCTGGCCGTCAATGGGAAAAGCGGTGATAAGTGAATAATGATAAGTGATAAGAGCGGAATACAGAATTCAGCAGTCAGAAGATAAAGGCAATATATTCTGGCTACTGACTCCAGACTTCTGCTTTCTCTTATCACTTATCACTCATCACTTATCACTTCTTC
>DATHJK010000049.1:0-3293 GCA_035316225.1 Pyrinomonadaceae bacterium | reverse complement strand
CATCACTGTCGAACCACGCGCGAGTTTAGAAAGAATTTAGAACCGCCAACACTTTGCGCTCTTTCTTAGCGTCTTTGCGGCTTGGCGTGAAACCATTTCTCACGCAAAGCCGCAAAGACGCTAAGGGATATAGACCAAGCTTCACCTTCAAGTTAATCGCTTTGCAAAACCCGCACGCTTTTGCCAAAGCCCGCTCCAATTTTGTATAACGAAAGCACGAACAGAATCGGGGATTATAAATGAGCACAAATATTGTTGAGCCTATAGAGCAATTTGCTTCCAGCGTGCTGGACAGAATCGCCGATGTGGTTGTCGGCGAAGCTTCCACTTTGCGTGACGGGACCGAGCACGCGGGTGTGGAGTTGCCGCGAGACCTGTTTGCGCATAAGAACGCGCAGACCGAGTGGTGGTACTACACAGGCCACATGCAAACGGCGCGGGGGCGAAGATTCGGCTTCGAGCTTGTCTTCTTCAAACGTCGCACAGACCTTGATCGCTTCGGCGTCATCCCCTTGCGCCTGATTGCCAACCCGCTCTATCTGGCGCACTTCGCAATCACGGACGAATTTTCAGGAAAGTTTCGGTATGAGCATCGCAAGAGTGCTGGCGGCATCTTCGACCTTCCCGCTCACGCGAGCGAGACCAGTCTTTACCTGCGTCTTGGCAACTGGAGCGTGCGCGATGCGGGCGGCGAGCATGTGCTGCGCGCCACACTGGGCGATGACCTTATCTTCGAGACTAGATTGACGAACACCAAGCCTGCCGTGCTCAATGGTCACGAAGGTGTGGGCGTAAGTTTCAAAGACAAGGGCGAAGCATCACGCTACTTCTCTTTCACCAGAATGAAAGCACAGGGGCGCATCACGTGGAATGGTCGGACTGAAGATTTCACAGGCTCGGCGTGGATGGACAGGGAGTTCGGAACGTGGCGCACGACGGAGAACCAGAAGGGATGGGACTGGTTCAGCGTGCAACTGGATTCAGGCGCAGAGGTTATGGTCTATCATTTGAGGAACAGTGCGGGCATCCCTTCGCCATTTTCAAGCGGGACGTTCGTGGAAAGAGACGGAACTCGCACACATCTTAACCGCGAAGATTTCATGCTTGTGCCTTTGGGCCAATGGAGCAGCCCGCAGACGGGCGCGATCTATCCTAGCGGCTGGCGATTGCGCGTGCCTCGCTTCGGCATGGACATTGAAATCACACCTGTTTTGAAAGATCAGGAGTTGGACACGCGCGGCACGACCATGATCGTTTACTGGGAAGGAGCTTGCGACATTCGCGGCTTTCACGCGAATGAAGCGACAACGGGGCGAGCATACGTTGAGCTTGTAGGCTACGACCGCTCGCACGAAAAGCCTTCGATAACAACTTTTCTATTCGGCGATGCGCTGGGGAAACAGTGGCGCAGCATCTTCGGATAAAACTGGAAGATTTTTGGGAAGCTACAGATCAATTTTCAGATGAGGATGTGGTGAATTGATATTTCACCCAGAGACAGAGGGGACACGGAGAAAGCACGGAGGATTTCAAATATAGAATCAGAAATCTCACATTTGAAATTTCAAATCTCAAATGCTTTATTCTTCATCAATGTTTTCCTATATCCTCTGTGTCTTCGGTGGTGAAAATACCATCTTCCACATCTTCAACTGAAAAGCGATCTACTACCTTGCTGATATTCGAGATTGATGAAGGTTACAGATGCCTGATGTGATTACCAGCGCCGGTGAAGTTACTCCTCAATGGCTGACTGAGACTCTTCGTCGAAATGGTTTTCTGGATAGCGGCAGCGTCGAGAGCGTTTCATTAAACGAATCGCGCACGCTCACCGTTTCAATCATCTCGCATCTCGAAATCGAATATTCGCGGGACGCGCCTTCAATAGCCCCGAAGAGACTGTTTCTGAAAATCTCCAACCCGGAGTTTCAACCTGGGGGAGCGCGGGAATATCTGCCCAACGAATTCAAGTTCTATAACGTCGTATCCGGGCTTATGCCAGACCCTCCGCTGCCTAGATGTTTCGATGCAGCCTTTTCCGAAAAGGCCGGAAGCACGCATCTTCTTCTTGAAGATTTATCTGAAACACATTATCACCCGCCCCCGCCGCTGCCTCCGTCGCTGGCGGAGTGTGAAGGCTCTGTGGATTGCCTTGCGCGGATTCACGCCTACTGGTGGGAGCACACGCAGCTTGGCCTAAGCGTAGGGAAACTTTTGAGCGAGCCTGCGGTCGAGCAGATTGCGCGTGCATCGGCAGACACTTTCAACAGATTCGCAGACTTTCTGGGCGACCGTCTCTCTGGCAGCAGGCGCAAGATTTTCGATAAAGTTATCGCTACTTTCCCGCGCCCTTGGGTTCGATTGACTCAAGCGAAAGGTCTGACGCTCACGCACGGCGACGCGCATTCATGGAACTTTCTTTACCCGCGTGAATCGCAGAATGGCCGTGTCTATCTATTCGACTGGCAGACGTGGCATGTTCACATAGGCCCGCGCGATCTGGCCTACATGATTACGCTCTTCTGGTATCCGGAGCGGAGGGCGCGCATGGAACAGACGCTTCTGAAGCGTTATCATCAGGGCTTGCTTTCAAACGGCGTGAGCAACTACACGTGGGATGACTGCTGGAAGGATTATCGCTGGTCTGCCATACGAAATCTTTTCATCCCGGTCACTCAATGGTCAAGAGGCATAGCCGTGTGGCTCTGGTGGTCACAACTGGAGAAAGCCCTGCTGGCATTTGAAGACCTGAATTGTATGGAACTGATAGAAAGCTGATTAGGAAAATGGCATCCACATGCAACGATAAGAGAGACTTTTCCGCAGAAATGTTCGCGCGCGCAGTCGAGTTGATTCCCGGCGGCGTCAATTCTCCCGTGCGCGCCTTTCGCGGCGTAGGCGGCACGCCGCGTTTCATCCGAAGCGCGAAAGGTGCGACGATGACAGACGTTGACGGGTGCACCTACATTGATTACGTGGGTTCGTGGGGGCCTATGATTTTGGGGCACGCGGACGAAGAAGTCATAGAGGCTCTGCGCGAGGCGTTATCGCGCGGCACGAGTTACGGCGCGCCTACTGAATTAGAAGTCGAGATGGCGGAAGAGATAATTGACGCAGTACCGTCAATCGAGATGGTGCGCATGGTCAACAGTGGAACTGAAGCAACCATGTCGGCCATACGTCTTGCGCGCGGCGTAACGGGTCGAACCAAGCTGGTGAAATTCGAGGGCTGCTATCACGGTCACGGCGACAGTCTACTGGTCAAAGCCGGCTCAGGCGTTGCGACTCTGGGA
>DATHJK010000048.1:0-4863 GCA_035316225.1 Pyrinomonadaceae bacterium | reverse complement strand
GCATAGCCTTGGACCCGTTGCTGTTCAATGTCGGGGCAGATTCGTGGCAAGGGCGCAGCGCCGATTGGCTAAACCAACTCATCGTCAGCTATGACGGCGTTATGATAGCCAACCGCGTTCTTATGATTGCCGTGGCGCTTGTTTGTCTGGCAATACTCTACTTCCGTTTTTCGTCTGCCGAACGAGCCGGGATAAGCGCGGAGCAGAATCGGACTTCGATTCCAGACCGCACGCCGCGAACGGAGAGACTTTATAACGACGCCGAAAATTTCAGTTCCGAGCAATCCATTCAAGTCGCTGAAGCCGTCGCCTCAAAACATATTGCGCTTCCGCCGGTCAACATCATCACTCAGGGTTGGCGCGCCAATCTTGAACAATTTATTGCAGCATTAGGAGTTGAGTTTCGCCTGCTTCGAGCCGAACGCAGTCTGGTCGTAGTTGCGCCCCTGATAATGTTTATGTGCGGCTTAGAATTAGCCGCTTACGAGATTGTGCCGGAAGTCTCTTACTCGGCAACGTATGCGGGCAGGACTGCGAACACGCTTCTCTTATTTCTCTTCGGCATAGCGGTTTTCTATTCTGGCGAGACTATGCACCGCGACAGCGAATTGAGAATAGAGCCTGTGCTGTGGAGCGTGCCTGCGCCTAATCCTGTCTTTCTGCTCTCGAAGTTCTCCGCCACGCTGCTGCTTTCACTTTCCATGATGCTGCTTGTCGCCGTGACCGCCATTTCGTTACAGATTTATAGAGGACACGCGCCGCTTGAATTACAAACATATCTCAAGACCTACGCGGTGATTTTAGTTCCGGGCGTGGTTTTTATGGTTGCCGCGTCCACCGCCTTAAATATTCTTCTGCGCGATAAATACCTGACTTATGCCGTAAGCCTCGCAATCGCGGGCGCACTCTATTACTCGACCGGTCAGGGCTATAACAACCGGCTTTATAACCCTGTGCTTTACCGTCTCTGGACACCCGCTGAGCTTGTAAATGGCAGTAGTCATCTCACGCGACTTCTGGTTCACAGAATCTACTGTCTCGCCCTTTCCGCCTTACTTCTTGCGCTGGCGCTTCTCTTTCATAAGCGAAAATCAACCAGAGGATTAGCGCCGCAGGGTCGTCTGACGGGTACGGGATGGACAATTCTGATAGGAACAGTTTCTGTGCTGGTAGCCATCATCACAGGGTTAATAGTCAGCGATGCCGCGTAGCTGTTATGCGCACAATCCTAGCTATCAGCCCGGACGCATCTCATAAATCATACGCGCCGTTCGCGCCCGCCAGCATCTCTTCCATCCCCATCTTTACAAATCAAATTGAATGTTACATGCTCGGCTGAGTCAGGCACTGTGACGACAAAAGGGCTTTACATCTATGGATGAGAAACGAGAGTTGCTGCGACACTTTCTGGCTGCTCTTGCCTATCGCACGCAGAAAGCGCTGAGGGATGCTCCCGCAGAGTTTGGTGCTTTCCGCGCAACCGACGGAGTACGAACTCCTGCGGAACTGGTTCGCCACATGACGAGCGTGCTCGGCTACGCACGCACCTTCTTCGTCGGCGGCAAGTACCGCCCCGATCCCCTGCCATCGTTGAAGGAAGAGACCGTTCGCTTTCACCGGATGATTGAGGAGCTTGCCCGACACCTTAAGACCGGCACTCCTCTGCTACAGGGAATGTCTGTGGAACGATTACTTCAGGGGCCATTCTCAGATGCGATGACTCATGCCGGTCAGCTAGCCATGCTTAGGCGTCTGGCGGGATTTCCTGTGCCACCGGAGAATTTCATTCTGGCCGATATAGATGCGGAACGCTGCGGGCCGGATCAGAACGATCCGCACAGCCCGGACGAAACCTGGCCTGATGCGCCTGCGGATTGGTCGCCGCCCTCGCGTACGTGAAACGCGACCCGTACAGGCGTGCGTTATAACAAGTCGCTCCGAAGTGCGAGCGGCCTCGTAGTATCTCTTTCATCATTCTCTTCTCCAATTTGCTTGAATGCTTATGTTCGCGGCAACTTTCCAAAGGAGACACTAAATGGGCGCTAGTCAGATCGCTGAAATGGAGCCGAGCATTGGCGAAGTCTACAAAGGAATCTCCGAGCCTGATGATCCGCCGACCTCGTGTTGCAGTCTGGAGGCGACTACTCTTCAGGGTTCAGAGGTTTGGATTCAAGCGATGCCCGGAACGGTCAACATGGCTTATCCCTTTACGGAGGAGCCGCTTGAGATGCTGCGCAAACAAAATGTAAACAGCCCGCCAGACATTTACCTGGTGGAATGGTCTGCGGGCGAGTTTGCAACGTTCGGCTTCGGCGACATCTCTTCGAGGGATCACGCATTTTTTGTAGACCAACTCTTCGTAAAGATACTCGGGTGCGATGACTCCAGCTACAAACTCAAGATATTGATTGAACCGCTGGAAACTTAAGCTCTAAATTACAGGTTGCCGAATAAGCCGTTCGTATCCCACCTCCCTCTAACATCGCTTTTATTGTTCTCTTTACAAATCAGGTAGAATGCTTTCTTACGCTCAGCTTGAATGCAATTGATAGGCGTCATGAATTCAAGCATCAGATGTTTTCAATTGTTCTAAACTGAAAGTCTTACCCTGAAAGCGCATAGATTTCGACTGGCGCGTTTAGGATATAAAAAGGGGGGAGTCATGTCACAAGCCTTGTCGATTATCCTTTACCTTATAGCGGCAGCCATACTCGTTCCACTCATATTGGCGCTCGGCTTCTGGCTCAAGGGCGCAGATTCCATTGCGCTGCCGGGGCTGGGTATCATCATTGCCACTCCGCTTCTAGTGACGGTGCTTGTCATAGCAGAGTTCGGGACGATTTTCTGCGCAGCATATTGCGTGCGTTACCTGCCTGTGGCGCGCATGCTGTTCGGTGCAGAGGAATAGCCGCAGAGACAGGCTCAGTAATTGCCAAGAGTTATCTCAACAACTCATCGAACCGCACCGGCATTGGCTCGCTTTTCATGACCGTTTGTTACTGCTTTTGTCGTATTCTGCTTACTCGCGGTGATACAAAGTTCATCATCATCTGCTATTCGCTATTAGCGAAAATTTGGGGGCTGAATCATGGAACTTGCTGTTACAAAACTTGCTATCATCTGCTTCTTTATCACAGGCGTATCTCATATTGTTCAGCCTCGCGTCTGGGCGCAATTCTTCATAGATATGCACGGTAAGGGTGAAGTCGGCAGTTTCCTCAATGCGCTCCTACACTTTCCTCTGGGCGTTCTCATCGTATCTTTTCACAATGTATGGCATGGCTTACCCGTGGTGCTCACGTTGATCGGCTGGGGATTGGTTCTAAAGAGTTTCATCTATTTCGTTTTTCCACGTCATGGGGGGAAAATATTGGCGCGCGTCTCAATAGAAAGGTCATGGGAGTTTATAGTCGCCGGACTATTTTCAGTTGGCATCAGCGGCCTGCTGCTGCTGTTTTCACTACTCCGAAGATAAATTCTGCGCTTCATTCGTGAGATGGGAATTTACTCAAATTGAGAATAGCCGGAAACAAGTTTCTTAAGATTGCGCTGATTCTCGGTGCAGCGCTTTTAGTCTATTGTGCGGGCTACGCGCTTTGCAGGAAGCGTCAGATTATTGTGCACAGGTCGTCATGCGCGGCTGCTCAATATACTTCCCATGAGGTGTCGGATGGAGACGCGAAGATAGCGAGCCTGAACCCTCAGCTTGCAGCCTTTTATACTCCGCTGCGCTACCTTGAATTATTCTACTGGCATCAGGTCAGGCCAATTGGGTCGTCGTGCCCCTAGCGTCGCGCCGAACGACTATTCGATATGCAATCAAGCCAACACATGCCACCTGTCTTCGGCTCATTGAATCCGGCCATAGAATGCAGACCTCGCCCGGCGGCCTATGCAGTTGTAAGAGATAGCGAGGGAAGAATTGCCGTGGTCGGCGCGCACGGTAGATATTTTCTTCCCGGCGGAGGATCGCTGCCCGGTGAAACGCCTGACGAGACCATCCTGCGCGAGATGCTGGAAGAGTTGGCCCGAAGCGTGCGAATAGTCAGCAAGATTGGCGAAGCAGTTCAATATTTCAGCGCGGAAGGGCAGCAGTACAGAATGGAGGCGACCTTTTTCGCAGCGGAATTTACAGGCGAAGCGACGGGCGTTGGCGAGCACGAGCTATTCTGGTTAGAGACGGAGAAGATTGACGCAGCGTTTTATCATCAGTGTCATGCATGGGCATGCCGCCAGAATTAATATACGCAAGTAGCAGAGAGATAAATTCTATACAACCACCGGACAGCTTCTCCTTTCACCCTTTTCTGTTTCTATCATCTTAAGTGCTATTCGATTGGCGGCTCGTCACGCCCCGCATTAGCTGACTTTCCGGTTTTGAGGTAAATTGTTGTTCAAGAGATAAATTATTCTGTTCGTACAGGAGAAGAGATGAGACGTAAAGCTTCAGCCGTCTGGAATGGCGGACTCAAGGATGGCAAGGGAACAATTTCCACTGACAGCGGAGTTCTTTCAGATACGCAATACTCCTTCAGCACGCGCTTTGAGGATGGCAAGGGGACGAATCCTGAAGAGTTGATTGCCGCCGCGCATGCCGGTTGTTTCTCTATGGCATTGTCTGGGCAGTTAGGTCAGGCAGGGCTGATAGCGGAAAGTATCAGGACGACGGCGACCGTAAGGCTTGAGAAGACTGATGCGGGTTTCGCAATTACTTCTGTTCATCTGGATGTGAAGGCGAAAGTGCCGGGAGCAGACCAGCAGGCGTTCGAGACGGCGGCGAACAATGCTAAGGCCGGATGCCCTGTCTCCAAAGTATTGAATGCCGAGATAACTATGGAGGCAAGTCTCGAAGAGTAAACGCAT
>DATHJK010000047.1:0-9037 GCA_035316225.1 Pyrinomonadaceae bacterium | reverse complement strand
GCGCAAGCTCAAGCGCCAGTATATTCTGAGGAAATGATGTCCGGAGTTATGAAGAGACAGAAGTGTGTATGCGCGCTTGCGCTGCGCTTAGTCTTCGCATTAACAAACTCGGTTAACATGCGCGGCAGTATCTCAATGCCTGCTGCCCAACTTCCACGCACAGCAAAAGCAACGAGCGTTGTCGGTCTTTAACCTGCGGCGCGCCTTCGCTATCACAGCACAGGTTGTTCGAGATTTGGTGAGGAGAGAATCGGATGAGCTTACGGCTTAATGCTCTTATAACTTTCGCGCGGCGAAATTTCCTTCGCAGCCTTTTTCCAGCGCTGATTCTGGCCGCGCTTCTTGCGTCCACAGCATTCAGTTCTCCGGCCAGGGGAGTGCGGCGCATAAATTTCAGACATGGGCAGACGCATGTAAGCATACGCGGCCATCTGAACGGTATAAACGACGAAGACTATTTCGTGCTGAGAGCCAGGAGAGGCCAGCACATGCGCGTAGAGATAATTGGCGACGGGCCTACGCGCGGCGTCGTTCTTTTCCCAAGCGGCGGGCAGGACGGCGCACCCGGCGGGGTAGTTTTCGATGACGATCTGCCGGACACGGGCGATTATCGAATCCGCGTGACCGAGAGCAGCATGGGAGAGGCATGGCGTGGAAGTTTTATCCTGAAGGTCGAGATACGTTGAATAAACGTGAGAAAGCTTAAAGACCGGCGCTGGATTTCTAACACTAGCGCCGGTCTTTAAGCTTTCCTGTTCCTCACTATTCGGCAGCAGGATTTTAGCGCACGCTGCTCAGCAAGAGCGAGCTTGATTCAAGAATCCGTTCGCTCAGCAGAACAGGAATTAATTTCGAGATGCTTGATCTGAAGTTCGTAAGGCTCAGATTCTGGCGCACTGCAACTATCGCCGTCGTGCCTTTACTCACAGTGGCATTAGACTGATTCCCGGCTCTTTCTCCCAAAGGAATCAGGTTATCAAGCGAGCCGTAGATGGCAAGATACATCTGCGTCTCTGCCGGAATCAGCGAGCGCCATTCGGAGCCTCCGCGCTTGAGATAAAGAGGAAGCCGAACGGGGTTCGAGTTGTATCCGGCAGCAACCAACTCGGCCTCGGTCGCTATCCCTGAGCTAAGCGCATCCCTAACCTCTGTGCTGGCTGAGAGGCCATTCCAGGTGTCCTGCATGTAAAGAAGCATTGCCGTCAGAGCGTTGGAGTGATTGCGCATTCCCGAAACGAAATCGGCTTCGAGCGGGATGTTCGGGTGCTCTGTCCTGACCATCTGGTAAGTTTGAGGAATCATCTGCACCATGCCGCCCGCGCCCGCTGTGCTCACCGAATAGCGGTAAGTGTCCGGCTGGTTCAATGCGTAGAGCGACAGTATCTCCTGAAAGAGTGCGCCTCTATCTTCCGCCATGAATCGCTTATGATCCGTGTGCTCGACCACGCAGAGGTGTTCTGCGATGTCTACGATTTCGGGCGAAATCTCTATGCCCTCTGCGCGCAGATTGGCCGCAGCTTTATCGAGCAGAGTTCTGACGTAAGACTTCCCTTCATTCACAAGTGAAGATGAAAGAAGCGCTGGATGAGCCGAAGTGTAGTAGGCCATTTCGCTCAGCCGTCCTTGTCTCTCAATGGGATACTCGACCACCAGTGGGAGAAGCTGGCGGTTCGTCGTCGCGTCAAAAATGGTGACGGCTGTGTTGACTCCGTTGGCGCGCTCAACCTGAACGCGAGCCACATGCCCAAGCGAAGTCTGCGCCTCTGCTTCCGCCCCGCGCTCCAAATAAATCTCTTTCGGGAGCGTCAGTAAATGAACCTGCGCCGTCTGCGCGTCGAGCGCCGCGAGCGTTACAGAATCGAGCGGCGCGTTGACACTGGCCCTCAAAAGCTTTTTCGCGTCCGAGATTCGCGCAGCCAACTGGTCGGCTGTAAGAGTGGTAGCAGGCTCTGATTGAAGAGGCAAAGTTGCAGCGACGGCCACCGGCACTGCCTGCGAATTTTCTAAGGAATTTGCGCCCTGCGCCGACACGCCCAGCGGCGTGAGCGCAAACGAGAGCACGAGCGAGGGGAACAATAGACCTATTCTCATCGGATTCTTTACTGCTTTCCCGAAAGGCTGCTCTATTCGTTTGGGGGAGGAATATAATAGATGCTTTGGCTAAGACGGTGGTTGGCTAGCCATAAGAGATATTTGGCAGGGTTATAGAGAATACTGATAGAACAGAGAAAAAGAGGAGCGGGCCGTGTGGTCTGAAACAAAATCACACGGCCCGCCCTTTTCAACAGCGTTTCTGTGTAGAAGATTATTCTTCTTCGCCCGTTCCGTCGCCTCCCGTACTGACCGGGGCGCGTGCGGTGGGGACTTCTACGCCGCCCACTATTTCAGGAAACTCCTCAAGGTCGCGCTCGCGCCCTTGCTCTACCGTCTCGTCGCGTTCGATCTTGACGTTGCGGTAGTATTCCATTCCCGTCCCGGCAGGTATCAGACGCCCCATGATGACGTTCTCTTTCAGGCCGCGCAGGTAATCAATGCGCCCCGAAATCGCGGCTTCAGTCAACACGCGCGTCGTCTCCTGGAACGAGGCCGCCGAAATGAACGAGTCGGTTGAGAGAGACGCTTTCGTGATGCCGAGGAGCAGCGGCTCTGCCTGAGAGGGTTCGCCATCCTCGCCGGTCACACGCGCGTTCTCGTCCGTGAAGCGGAAACGGTCAACCTGCTCGTCGAGCAGGAATTCCGTGTCTCCAACCTCTTTTATCTTCACCCAGCGAAGCATCTGGCGGACAATAACTTCAATGTGCTTGTCGTTGATGTTCACGCCCTGCAAGCGATAGACCTCTTGAATCTCGTTCACCAGATACTCTTGCAGACGATTCATTCCCAGCACGCGAAGTATGTCGTGCGGGTTTAGCGGCCCATCCATCAGGGCTTCGCCAGCGCGTACACGGTCACCTTCCTGCACGTTGATGTGCGTGCCGCGAGGGATGTCGTACTCGCGCTCCTCGCCGTCGTCGCCTGTGATTATGAGTTTCCGCTTGCCTTTCGAGATAGGGCCGAGTTTGACTATCCCGTCTATTTCGGACATGACGGCAGTCTCGCCGGGCTTACGCGCTTCAAACAACTCGACTACGCGCGGCAGGCCGCCCGTGATGTCTTTGGTCTTCGTGGTCTCGCGCGGAATCTTGGCGATGATGTCGCCAGGCTCCACTATGTCGCCATCGCCAACCATGAGATTAGCGCGCACGGGCATCTGATAAGTCTTCAGCACCTTGTTGCCGCTGCGGATTTCCAACCTGGGCTGGCGCTTCTCGTCGGGCGAATCCTTAACCACCCAGCGAGACTGTCCCGTTACCTCGTCAACCTCTTCGTCAACCGTTACGCCCTCTTTCAAGTCCTGATACTTCACATTGCCCGCAACCTCAGTAAGGATTGCGAAGGTGAACGGGTCCCACGTCGCCAGAAGTTGATCTTCAGAGACGCGCTGGCCGTTCTCGACCTGGATGTGCGCGCCGTAGACTATCTGGTGGCGCGCCACTTCACGACCGCGCTCGTCCATGATGGTAAGAGCGCCGTTGCGATTCATGGCTATGATCTCGCCACGACGATTCTTGACCGTTTGCAACTCAACGTACTTGATTGTTCCGTCCATGCGAGCTTCGTGCTTCGACTGTTCTTCCAGACGAGCAGTGCCGCCGATGTGGAACGTGCGCATGGTAAGCTGCGTGCCGGGTTCGCCTATGGACTGCGCGGCGATGACGCCGACGGCTTCACCTATGTCAACCATCTGACCGGTGGCGAGGTTGCGACCATAGCACTTGATGCAGACGCCGCGGCGTGATTCACAGGTCAACACCGAACGAATGCGCACGCGCTGAACGCCGGAGCGTTGAATCTCGCTCGCCAGGTCTTCCGTTATCTCCTGATTCGTTTCGACGATTGAGTTGCCTTCAACCGGGTCAATCACATCGTCAAGACTCACGCGGCCAACGATACGGTCGCGCAAGGACTCTATCTCCTCGCCGCCCTCTACGATAGCCGTCGAAGAGATGCCTTTCAGCGTGCCGCAGTCAGGCTCGGAGACGATAACGTCCTGCGCCACGTCAACAAGTCGGCGTGTCAGGTAGCCTGAATCCGCAGTCTTCAATGCAGTATCGGCCAGACCTTTGCGTGCGCCGTGCGTCGAGATGAAGTATTGCAACACGTTCAAGCCTTCGCGGAAATTTGCGCGAATCGGTGTCTCTATGATTTCGCCAGAAGGCTTAGCCATAAGGCCGCGCATTCCTGCGAGCTGGCGAATCTGCTGCGCGGAGCCGCGCGCGCCCGAATCCGACATGATAAGAATCGGATTCAATTCGCCGGAGCTTTTCTCGCGCTCGTCCATCGCCAGGAACATCTCTTTCGCCACGCGGTCTGTCACTTCAGACCAGATAGCAATGACCTTGTTGTAGCGCTCGCCGTTGGTGATAACGCCGTCCAGATACTGCTGCTCAACGTCAATCACGTCGCGGTCTGCCTTATCCACCAGAGTGCGCTTTGAATCCGGCGTGACCAGATCGTCAATGCCTATGGAGATACCGGCCTTGGTTGCGTAGAGAAAGCCAAGCTGCTTGAGATCGTCCAGCATCTTAACGGTCGTCTCGTGGCCGAGGCGTATGTGGCAGTAGTTGACCAGCGACTGCAAGCCCTTCTTCTTCAACGTTCCGTTGATGAAGCCTAAGCCGGCAGGAATCTGATCGTTGAATATCACGCGCCCGACCGTTGTATTGATAACGCGGCGAACGTTCTCCTGCACGGTTGCGCGCATCACATCCTGCGGGTCGTGCTCCTGTGTCAGATCAATCAGGTCGCCTACGATGCGAAGCTTAATCTGCGTCTGCGTCGTCACCTCTTTAGCGTCCAGCGCGAGCAGAACTTCATCGTTCGAGCTAAACAATCGTCCTTCGCCTTTAGCTCCGACACGCTCGCGCGTCAGGTAGTAGCAGCCTAGAACGATGTCCTGCGAGGGAACTGCTATGGGCTGGCCGTTCGCAGGGCTTAGGATGTTGTTTGAAGAGAGCATCAACACAGCCGCTTCGATCTGCGCTTCGGGCGAGAGCGGAATGTGAACGGCCATCTGATCGCCGTCGAAGTCTGCGTTGAAGGCGGTGCAGACCAGCGGGTGAATCTTGATGGCTTTGCCTTCTACGAGCACAGGCTCGAACGCCTGAATGCCCAGCCGGTGTAGCGTGGGCGCGCGGTTCAGTAGAACCGGGTGCTCACGAATGACTTCTTCGAGGATGTCCCAGACTACAGGCTCCTGTCGCTCGACCATCTCTCGCGCCTGCTTGATGGTTGCAGCGTGCTGCTGCTTCTCAAGCTGGTTGTAGATGAACGGCTTGAACAACTCCAACGCCATCTTCTTCGGCAGCCCGCACTGGTGCAGCTTCAATTCCGGGCCGACGACAATTACAGAACGGCCTGAATAGTCAACGCGCTTGCCAAGAAGATTCTGGCGAAAGCGTCCCTGCTTGCCTTTGAGCGTTCCCGAAAGAGATTTCAACGGGCGGTTGTTAACTCCGCGAAGCACACGACCCCGACGCCCGTTATCGAAGAGCGCGTCAACAGCTTCCTGAAGCATTCGCTTCTCGTTGCGCACGATGACTTCCGGCGCGCGAAGCTCCATCAGCTTCTTCAAGCGGTTGTTGCGGTTGATGACGCGACGGTATAGATCGTTCAAATCCGAGGTGGCAAAGCGCCCGCCGTCCAATGGAACCAACGGACGAAGCTCCGGCGGGATAACCGGAATCACGTCCAGAATCATCCAGTCGGGGCGATTGCCAGATTTCAAAAAGCTCGTAGCGACTTTCAGCCGCTTGGAATATTTCAGCTTCTTCTGCTGCGAGGTCTCTTCCTTCATCCTGATGCGCAGGTCTGCGGCGAGTTCTTCGACCTTGACGGCTGCCAGAAGCTCTTTAATCGCCTCCGCACCCATCTTGGCAACGAACTGCGCGGGGAAATCGCGCATCAGCTCGCGGTAGCGCTCGTCCGTCAACAGTTCGCGCTCTTTCACCGGAGCATCGCCCGGATCAATCACGATGTAGCTCTCGAAGTAGAGAACCTTTTCAAGTTCGCGCAGAGGAATGTCAAGAAGGTGGCCTATGCGCGAGGGCAAACCTTTGAAGAACCAGACGTGCGAGCAGGGGCTTGCCAGATCAATGTGGCCCAATCGTTCACGACGAACTTTGGCCTGCGTGACCTCGACGCCGCACTTGTCGCAGATAACGCCGCGATGCTTCATGCGCTTGTATTTGCCGCACAGACACTCCCAGTCCGCCACGGGGCCGAAGATTCGCGCGCAGAAAAGGCCATCGCGCTCCGGCTTGAACGTGCGATAGTTAATAGTCTCCGGCTTCGTCACCTCGCCGTGCGACCACTGCCGAATTTTTTCGGGGCTGGCCAGTGAAATGCGAATCGCCTCGAAATCAGGTGCGAGTTGTGTTTTCTGTTCTTGGAATCGAAACATCTTTTTCTCCGAAAAAGGAGTCTGGAGTTTGGAGTCTGGAGTCTGGAGTCAAAGACAATTTCTTGCTTTCGACTCCAGACTCCAAACTCCAGACTCTTGACTTAACAGTTATTCTGCTCCGCCCGTAATAATCGCTTCGCCTGTGCCGTCGCCGTTAGCGCCGCTGCCCTCTTTGTTGATGAGTTCAACATCCAGACAGAGCGATTGCAGTTCGCGCACGAGCACGTTGAACGACTCAGGCAGACCCGGATCGAAGTCCGCCTCGCCTTTAACAATCGCCTCGTAAATCTTCGAGCGCCCGGCAACGTCGTCGGACTTGGCTGTCAGCAGTTCCTGAAGAATGTGCGCTGCGCCGTAAGCTTCCAGCGCCCAGACCTCCATCTCGCCGAAGCGCTGTCCGCCGAACTGCGCCTTGCCGCCCAGAGGCTGCTGCGTAATCAAGCTGTACGGGCCAATCGAACGAGCGTGAATCTTGTCGTCAACAAGGTGCGAGAGCTTCAACATGTAGATGTAGCCAACGGTCACCTTCTGCTCGAAAGCATCGCCGCTCAATCCATCATAAAGAACGGTCTTGCCGGACTCGTTGACGATTTCGGGCATGCCGGAGTCGCGCAGGTGCGTTCCGGCCTCCTTCAATCTCAGTTTTATCTCGCGCTCGGTCGCGCCGTCGAACACGGGCGTTGCAAAGTGCAGGCCCAGGACACGCGCAGCCCAACCGAGGTGAGTTTCAAGAATCTGACCGACGTTCATGCGCGAAGGCACGCCCAAAGGGTTCAGCACTATCTCTACGGGAGTTCCGTCCGGCAAGTAAGGCATATCTTCTTCAGGAAGAATTCGAGCGATGACGCCCTTGTTGCCGTGACGCCCGGCCATCTTGTCGCCAACCGACAGCTTGCGCTTCATGGCGATGAAGACTTTGACCATCTTGATGACGCCGGGGGCGAGTTCGTCGCCCTGACGGAGTTTCGCAATCTTCTCCTCGTATATGTCCGAGAGAATTTTGATCTGGCGCTCTGTGCGATCCTCGTACTCCTTAATCTCCGCGCCAACGTCAACGCGAGTCGAGGACAGTTGAGCTTTCCTCAAGACTTTCGGCTCTATGCCTTCGAGCATCTCGCGCGTGACGGTCGTGCCCTTCTCTATAAGAACTTCGCGGTTCAAGGTCAGGTCTGCGGCGAGTTTGCGTCCTTCCAGCAGCTCGTAGATTCGCTGATCGCGTTGCTCGCGCAGGATGCGTATCTCGTCTTCAAGGTCGCGGCGCAGGCGCTCCTCTTCCGCCTGCTCGATTGCGAGCGAGCGCGGGTCCTTCTCCTGTCCCTTTCTGGTGAAGACCTGAACGTCCACCACAGTCCCGTCAATGCCCGGAGGACTGACCAGCGAAGCGTCTTTCACGTCGCCAGCCTTCTCGCCGAAGATTGCTCGAAGAAGTTTTTCTTCAGCGGTCAACTGCGTTTCGCCTTTCGGCGTCACTTTGCCTACGAGGATTGAGCCGGGCTTGACCTGCGCGCCTATGCGAATGATTCCGCTATCGTCCAGATCGCGCAGCATGTTCTCGCCTACGTTCGGGATGTCTCGCGTAATCTCTTCAGGGCCGAGCTTGGTGTCGCGCGCTTCTATCTCCAACTCTTCGATGTGAATCGAAGTGTAGAAATCGTCTTTCACAAGACGCTCGCTCACAAGGATGGCGTCCTCAAAGTTGTAACCGCGCCACGGCATGAATGCCACGAGCACGTTACGACCAAGAGCGAGTTCGCCTCTATCCGTGCAAGGCCCATCCGCAATCACCTGCCCTTTTTCGACCCGCTCGCCTACGTGAACGATGGGGCGCTGGTTGATGCAGGTGTTCTGGTTCGAGCGCTTGAATTTGATCAGCGTGTAAATGTCCGCGGTCACCTCGCGCGAGATTGTGCCGTCAACATTGTGATCGGCTTTGACGATGATGCGCTCCGAGTCAACGTAATCAACAACGCCGTCACGACGGGCGACGACCACAGCGCCCGAATCGCGCGCCGTAACCTTCTCCATGCCTGTGCCTATGTACGGCGCTTCTGCGCGAAGAAGCGGCACGCTCTGGCGCTGCATGTTGGAACCCATCAGCGCGCGGTTCGCGTCGTCGTTCTCAAGAAACGGAATGAGCGAAGCGGCCACCGAGACGAGTTGCTTGGGACTTACGTCCACGTACTCTATATCTTCACGGCGAGATGTCATGAACTCGCCAGCCTTGCGCGCTGCGTTGCGCTCGTTGACGATGTAGCCGTTATCATCCAGTTCGATATTGGCCTGTCCGACCACATGCTTATCCTCTTCCCACGCTGTCAGGTAGAACGGGAACGGCTCGGACTTGGCCTTTCGCCCATCAGCGCTCACACGGCGGTTCGCCTTCTCAACCTCGTCCTGCGTAACGTGTTCGCCCGGCTTGAGCTTCGTGTCGCCGCCGTTGATGATGCGCACGAATTCAACAACGTGGCCGTCCTGAACCTTTCGGTAGGGCGATTCTATGAAGCCGAACTCATTGATGCGCGCAAAGCATGAGAG
>DATHJK010000046.1:0-4341 GCA_035316225.1 Pyrinomonadaceae bacterium | reverse complement strand
GACCTCGCCGCCGTGCTTCTCTTTCAACCGAAGAGATTCTTCGAGCGCGTAGCCGTCCGATTCATTCACTTCCCATGAAAGGTCTGCTTCTTCAATCCACGTCGAAGCTCTATTAATTCGCAGTATGGCGTCTTTGTTCGCCACCTGCTTCATCATTACAATAATCTTCATAAGAGCAGTTTTCAGTTTTCAGTTTTCAGTTCTTAGTTTTCAGCCTCGACCGCTCTTAAAACTGAAAACTTAAAACTAAAAACTATTCCTCGTATCTTTTGAACAGTAGCGCCGCGTTTGTGCCACCGAACCCGAAACTGTTCGAGAGCGCGTAGCGAACGTGAGCCTCGCGCGGCTCGTTCGGGACGTAATCCAGATCGCACTCCGGGTCAGGGTTCTCGTAGTTGATAGTGGGCGGCAGGATGTTACGATTAATCGAAAGCACGGTGAAGACAGCTTCTATCCCGCCAGCCGCGCCCAGCAAGTGACCCGTCATTGATTTCGTGGAACTGACCGCAAGCTTGTAAGCATGCTCGCCAAAAGCCTGCTTGATTGCGACGGTCTCGAACTTGTCATTGTAAGGCGTGCTGGTTCCGTGCGCGTTGATGTATCCGACCTCTTCGGGTCGAACGCCCGCATCACGCAGCGCTTTCTGCATTACGCGGATTGCGCCCGAGCCTGTTTCGTCCGGCATCGTCAGGTGGAATGCGTCTGCGGTCATGCCGTAGCCGACCAGTTCGGCATAAATTTTCGCTCCGCGTCGTTTGGCATGCTCCAATTCTTCTAAGAGCATAATGCCTGCGCCCTCGCCTATGACGAATCCGTCGCGGTCGCGGTCAAAAGGGCGTGATGCGTGCACAGGGTCATCGTTGCGCGTAGATAACGCTCGCACCGAGGCGAACCCGGCAACGCTCATGGGCGTGATGGCAGACTCTGCCCCGCCGCAGATCATCACGTCTGCATCGCCGCGCTGAATTATCTTGAAGCTATCGCCGATGGCATGAGCGCCAGCCGAGCACGCAGTCGCAGTGGCAGAGTTAGGCCCCTTTGCGCCGAAGCGAATCGAGACCTGACCTGCGGCCAGATTCACAATCGCCGAGACGATGAAGAAGGGCGATACGCGGTCTGGCCCATCGTCAAGCAGTTTTGAATGCTCGCGCTCTATGGCCCAGAAATCGCCTATGCCGCTGCCGATGTAGGTGCCTGCATGTTCGGCAATATCGGAGGGGAACTTCCCTTGCTCCGTGAGATTGTAACCGCTGTCAGCCATCGCTTCGATTGAGGCGGCGATGGCGTAGTGAATGAACGCCCCCATCTTGCGCGCCTCTTTCTTCGGGATGAACTTCAGCGGGTCAAACTCTTTAACCTCGGCTGCGAATTTTACGGAAAACTTCTCGGTGTCGAACTTCTTGATGTAGCCCACCCCGCTCTCGCCCGACAGCAGCGCAGACCAGGTTGCCTCCAGCGTATTACCCACCGGAGTCACCAAGCCCAGACCCGTGACCACTACACGACGATTCAAGACGCACTCCTTATAAGAAATGATGAACGCAGAATGATGAGTGATGAATTAAAAACAATCTCTTCTTATTCATCACTCTGCACTCATCATTCATCACTTGTTCATATGCTGGTCTATGTAGTTGTAGGCGTCGCGCACGGATTGAATCTTTTCGGCGTCCTCGTCGGGAATCTCTATGCCGAACTCCTCCTCGAATCGCATGACTAGCTCAACCGTGTCGAGCGAATCTGCGCCGAGGTCGTCAATGAAACGCGCGTTGGGTGTCACTTCATTTTCGTCAACGCCGAGTTCGTCAACGATTATCTGCTTTACTTTATTCTCGATCTCCTGATCGGGCATGAGAGTCAACTCCTCCGTGATTTTTCGTAGAACTTATTCACCTGAAAATTAAACCGATACCAAAGCTTCCTGCGCTGCACGCAAAGAAGCTTCATCTTCAACATTCAACAGGCTTGCATCCCGTTTGGTCTGTCGCACAAGCCCGCTCAAGACTTTCCCGGGGCCGACTTCGACAAACCTTTCTACTCCGTTGCTGATTAGAAACTCTACTGTTTCAAGCCAGCGCACAGGCGATGAGACCTGTCGCACCAGTGACGTGCGAGCGTCCATCCCTTTTTGAATCGGGGCAGCGTCAACATTCGTCACGACAGGCACGCGCAAGGTTTGAAATTCTATCCTCTCTAAATCTTCAGAGAGACGTTCCTGCGCAGACATCATCAATGAACAATGAAAAGGCGCGCTCACGTTTAGCTTCACTGCACGCTTCGCTCCGCGCTCTTTCAACATAACGCTGGCACGATCAACGGCACCGGCATGACCCGCGATGACGACCTGTCCCGGCGAATTGATATTGGCCGGGCTGCAAACTTCGCCCTCAGCCGCGTCGTCGCACGCTTGCGTGATAACCTGCAAATCCGCGCCTAGAATTGCGGCCATAGCGCCCACGCCAACTGGCACAGCCTCCTGCATATAACGCCCGCGCGCTCGAACAGTTCTGACTGCATCTGCGAGCGAAAGCGCGCCCGCCGCAACCAGCGCAGAATATTCGCCCAGACTGTGCCCTGCGACGAAAGCCGGAACGGGAAACCCTTCTGATTCCATCGCTCGCAGCGCTGCAACCGAGACCGTTAAAATCGCTGGCTGCGTATTCTCTGTCAACGCAAGCTCTTCGGCTGTGCCGCCAAAGCACATTTCCGAGAGCGCGAAACCGAGCGCTTCATCTGCTTCTTCAAAGACCCTTCGCGCCGCCCCGAAACTCTCCGAAAGGCTCTTTCCCATTCCGGGATGCTGCGAGCCTTGTCCCGGAAATATGTAAGCAAGCCCCGCGCTCATTGTCCGCCACGCCAACCATGCTCTGTACCATCGAGCCAGATTAAATTAAACGTAATTGTGTTGTCATCAGGCCCAACGGTAATCTCTTTCTTCTGTAGCTCGTAAGACTCTGCCCTGACAACAAGGCGATACTCACCCTGAGCTACATTCTTAAATCTCACTCGCCCCCTTGAATCAATCTGGCCGAAGAGCAACTCTCCTGTCTTTGGAATCAGAGTTACGCAAGCGTGCTTCACAGGATGCTCAGGGCTACCTTTGACCACGATTGTCAAAGTCTGGTTTCTGCTTTGCGCCAGCGTCGCTCCCGCGCAGACAGAGAACGCAAGAATGAGCGAAACGAATAATTTCATAAACAATTGAATATCTTTTACCAGCGAAGCAAAACACCGCCCCACGTTGCGCCGCCGCCGAATGAGGCGAGCAGCACCAGATCGCTCTGCTTGATTCTACCGGCTTCGACACACTCGTCCAGCGCAATCGGAATCGAGGCGGAAGATGTATTGCCGTGCATGGCTATATTGGAATAGATGCGCGAGTCGTCAACGCCCAGCTTGCTTGCAACCGCATCCGTTATACGCTGGTTCGCCTGATGCGGAATAAAGAGGCTCACGTCGTCCGCCTTCATCCCGGCTTCTTCCAGCACCTCGCGCGAAATATCTGTCATTGACCGCACAGCCACTTTGAAAAGCTCGT
Organism: Pyrinomonadaceae bacterium; assembly: GCA_035316225.1. GTDB lineage: Bacteria > Acidobacteriota > Blastocatellia > Pyrinomonadales > Pyrinomonadaceae > 3-1-20CM-3-53-8. The sequence goes on along the minus strand of DATHJK010000046.1, from coordinate 803 downwards.
TGCCCCTCATCTTGAAAAAATGCTGACCCGTCGCAAGAGTCTCGGCAGTTGGCGGCATGCGCGTGCCGCCGCCGGGCGAATAGAGTTGTTCGGCGAATCGCCCGTCGGATTTGATGCGCGTTGCGAGTATACCGCGCTCAGCTTCGACCGGGCCAAGTATAGCCGCGCCCGCTCCGTCTCCGAAGATCACACACGTGGAGCGATCCGTGTAGTCAACATATTGAGTCAGAATTTCAGCGCCGATGACGAGCGCGTAACGAGACTGGCCTGTGCGAATCATCGTGTTGGCTAAAGTCAGTCCGTAAAGAAAACCGGAGCAGGCAGCGACAATATCCATCGCGGCTGCGTTGTTCGCGCCGAGTTCGGCCTGTATCAGGCAGCCTGTAGCGGGAAGAATCTGATCGGGCGTGACGGTAGCGCAAAGAAGCAGATCAATCTCCGAAGGGTCAATGCGCGCGCGCTCAATCGCCTGGCGCGCGGCGCGCACAGCAAAGAGTGAAGTGTATTCGCCGGGCGCAGCTTTGCGTCTCTGCTTGATGCCAACGCGCTTGGTGATCCACTCGTCCGAAGTTTCGACCATCTTCTCAAGATCGGCGTTGGTCAGAATGCCTTCGGGATAAGAGTGTCCCGTCCCCAGAATCCCGGCGTTTACATTTGCCATTTTTTACCTCGCACAAAAAGTCTGGAGTCTGGAGTCTAAAGTCTGGAGTTCTAGGTCAAAAACAGTTTTTTGCTTTTGACTCCTGACTTCAGACTTCAGACTCCAGACTTCTTATCACCAATTCATGCGTTTCCGCCACTCC
>DATHJK010000045.1:0-2501 GCA_035316225.1 Pyrinomonadaceae bacterium | reverse complement strand
TGCCCTGGGCGCGAGCGCGATTGCAGCCAGTCAGCCCAAAAGTGAGCGCTGGGTTCTGACGTGGGTGGCCGAGGGTGTCCTGTCGCTCTTCATCACAATATGGGCTATGAGCCGCAAGGCTCGCGCAGGGGGAGAGCCTCTGCTTTCGGGGCCTGGTAGGAAAGTGGCTTTCAGTCTATCGCCGCCTATATTCGTGGGTGGTCTGCTCACGCTCTTTCTTTACCGCGCGGGATTGAAGAACGCTCTGCCGGGGATGTGGTTGCTGCTTTATGGGACGGGCGTTGTGACGGGCGGAATGTTTTCCGTGAGCATAGTCCCTGTGATGGGCTTGTGTTTCATGCTGCTTGGCGCGGTCGCCATCTTCTCTCCAGCCCAGTTCGGAAACTATTTCATGGCAGCGGGGTTCGCAGGGCTTCACATAATTTTTGGAATTTACATTGCGAGGAAACACGGTGGCTAAAAGTAGTGCTCTTGCACACGACAAGCATAAGAAGGGTCGTGCTGAAACGCGCGCGAGTTTGCGTGAAGTGCGCGCGGGCGGCGCGGCGCGCGAGATGAGCGCGACAGAGCTTGACCGCCTTATACACGAGCGCATGCGTCTGGGTATAATCAGCGCGCTCGCCGTCAACGATTCTCTGACTTTCAACGATCTGAAAGATTTGATGAAGACGACGGACGGCAACCTTAGCGTTCACGCGCGAAAGCTGGAAGACGCTGGCTACATCGCCTGCTCGAAATCTTTCGAGGGGCGCATGCCGAAGACTGAATATAAGTTGACTGCTGCTGGCAGGCGCGCACTCGAACGCTATCTGGGCCACATGGAGGCGCTGATTCAGAGAACGCGCGAAGGTTGAGGTTGAGAAGGGCGCGCTAAATTTTTTGCCCGGTGGCTTTGTTGCGCAAAGGGCTTTTCTTCATTAGGGAGAAGTCGGGATGGATACGAACGTGAATCTCTCTGCGCCTATAGGAGTGCTGGCTTTCCTGGGCGCTTGCTTCGTAGCGCTCTTGCTCTTTGCGGTGCTGGCTTACGCGGTCACTACGCGCAGGGGCTGGCTTGCGAAAAGAGTTCTGCAACTGGCTGCGGCGAGCGCCGCCATCTACTTCGGCTTGCTGATTGTCTTCTCTCTTGTGAGCAGCGAAAGAGTGTTGGCGCTAGGCCATGAGAAGCATTTCTGTGAGATTGATTGCCACCTTGCCTATGCGGTCGCGGACGTGCAGAAGACCAGGACGGTTGGAAATGAGCCGAATCAACAGAGCGCGCAAGGTATGTTTTATGTCATCACGCTCAAGGTTCGATTTGACGAGACGACCATCTCGCCTACGCGAGGCAGCGGGCTTCTTTATCCGAACAGCCGCGCGCTCGCCGTCACGGACGATCAGGGAAGGAAGTACGAGGTTTCAATGGAAGGGCAGAAAGCTCTTGAGAATGTCGAAGGGAAACAGACCGAGCTTACAACGCCGCTCAGACCCGGCGAGTTCTATCTAACCAAACTCGTCTTCGATCTTCCGGCGGACGCAAGAGGCGCGCGTCTTCTCGTCAACGAATCAGACCTGCCAACACATTTCATCATAGGCCACGAGAACAGCCCGCTTCACAAGAAGACTGAATTTACACTGGAAGCCCGCGAATAGATGAAAGGAAGAAGAGAATGAATCCGCTTAAAACCAGACCTGACGAAACATCCTGTTACGTGCTGGCATTACTGTTCGGCGGGCTGACGGGCTACGTTGACCTTCACGCCGCCGAAGCTCACTTACCTCTTCTGCTTCTGCTTGTTTTCGGTGGACTGCTGGGACTTGCGCAGCCGCGCCGTGCAGGAATCTATGCGCTTGTTCTGGGCCTGTGCGTTCCTGCGGCTCACCTTATGGCCGCCCTTGTTGATTACTCGCCGCCTTATGAGGTGGCAAGTTTTCAGTCAACTTTCGTCGCACTGGTGCCTGCGTTAGCGGGCGCATATACGGGAGCAGTGGTTGGCTGGCTCACGGAGCGTTAATCAGAAAAAGAGGTGGAACATGTTCGCAAGATTTTCAATCGGGAAGAAGATGGGCAAGAGAACAAGGCTAGGTCTTGACGTGCTGGAGGCGGCGCTGCTGCTGGGAGTTCTGGGAGACGCGCTGCTGAGGGCAATGCCGTGGGGCGCGAACTTCGGGCTTTGGGTGGCGGCGTTTGTGGCGGCGATTGTGGCGCTCATGTTGCGCTGGCGTCGCGTGGCGCTCTCGGGGGAAGCCCTTTGGCTATTTGTGCCCATCGTTTTCTTCGCCGCAAGCATGGCATGGCGAGCTTCAGGCGTGCTGAATTTTCTTGACGTAGCGTGCATCATGGCAGCGCTTTCAATGATAGCGCTTCGTTCGCGCGCTGGTCAGATTATACTGGGCGGGATGATGGAGTACGCGCTGGGCGCGTTTGTGGCCGCGTTGAATGCGGCGTTCAACTTCTTCCCGCTAGTGCTCAGCGACATCAAGTGGAAAGAGATGCCGCGCTCGGGCTGGTCGCGCCACCT
>DATHJK010000044.1:0-2098 GCA_035316225.1 Pyrinomonadaceae bacterium | reverse complement strand
TCCGGTGTAATGGCAAGTTCATCTGTAACCGCCTCGATGTAATTCGCAAGCCCGTCGTGGCCGATCATGACCCCTTTCGGCTGTCCGGTCGAACCGGAAGTGTAGATGACGTAGGCCAGGTTGTCCCCACAGACTTCAACTTCTGGATTTGCGTCGCTCTCTCGTGCAATGATGGGCCAATCCTTGTCCAGAAAAATGGGTTGAGCATTGGTCGCGGGCAACGAACCGGAAAATTTCTGCTGAGTCAGCAAGAAAGGCGCGTCCGTATCTTTCAGCATAAAGGCGAGGCGTTTCTGCGGATAATCGGGGTCGAGCGGCACGTATGCGCCGCCCGCCTTGAGTGTGCCAAGTATGCCGACCAGCATCTCTATCGAGCGCTCGACGCAGAGCGCGACGAGCATGTTGGGCCCCACTCCACGCGCACGCAGATGTCGGGCCAACCGGTTGGCTCTACGGTTCAACTCTCCATAGCTCAACTGCTCACCCGCGCAGATAACAGCAATCTGATCGGGTCTTTGAGCGACCTGTCGCTCAAACGAATCGTGGACGCAGGCGGCAGACGGCAGAGTTTGCCGCGTATCGCTCCACTCGTAGAGCAATTGCTCGCGCTCCGCGCATGTCAAGAGCGGGAGATCGGCCAGACGCTTCGACGGATCGGAAGCTATTGCTTCCAGCAGCACACGGAAATGTTCAGCCAGACGTTTGATCGTGGACGCTTCAAATAAATCCGTGCAGAACTCGAAAGACGACGCCAGTTCTCCATTCAACTCGGCCATCGTCAGCGACAAGTCAAACTGCGCAATACGCTGGTCCAACGCCATTGATTCCAGCAGCAGTCCGCCCAGGTTCACTTGCGCGCCTGCCTCCCCAAGCGCGAAAGCCGCCAGCGCGTGCTCTTCCGTCTCGCGCGCTTTATGCAGGGCGAACATGACTTGAAAGAGCGGCGAGCGCGAAGGATCACGCTCCGGCTGCAAACGCTTGACGAGCAGATCGAACGGATAATCCTGATGCGCGAAAGCTCCGAGCACCATCTGGCGCACCCCGGCCAGCAATTCTGTGAAGGCTATCTCGTCGGAAGTGTGCGCACGGGTCACGATAGGATTGACGAAGTACCCGACCGTTTCGGAAAGCCGTGCGGAACTGCGCCCTGACACAGGCGAGCCTATTAGAAATTCACGCTGTCCTGTGTGGCGATAGAGCAGCACCTCGAAAGCCGCCAGCAAGGTCATGTACAGTGTAGCGTCATTCGACCGCGCCAGAGATTTCAACTTGCTCGTCAGCGCCGCATCGAGCCGCAGTGGTAAAGACGCGCCGCGATGACTTTGCACGGCGGGGCGCGGATGGTCCAACGGCAAATCCAGGGCGGGCAGCTCGCCTGCGAGTTCCTGCTGCCAGTACCTTTCCTGAGCTTCACCTTCCGCGCTCTCCAGAAATTCCCGCTGCCATTTCACGTAGTCCGTATATTGCAGGGTCTGGGCTTCTAGCGCGGCCTGTGCGCCATTTACTTCCGCGTGGTACTGCGCTCCCAACTCGTGCATGAGCACCGAGAGCGACCAGAAGTCAACGATGATGTGATGGGCAACGAGCATCAGCACATGCACAGCCTTCGAGCGCTTAAACAGAAAGACCCTGAGCAATGGGGCATGTTCAAGATCAAAGGAATGCTGAGCCTCAAGGCTCAGGCGCTCACCGAGTTTTGATTCGCTCCACTGGCAAGCATCTTCCAGATGAAAGAAGAGTTCTGCCTGCTCATGCACACGCTGCAAGGGCTTATCCTGTGACGGCGCGAAACTCGTGCGAAGAGAAGCGTGGCGTAATACTAAAGATTGAAAGGCGCGATGCAGTGCTTCCGTATTAAGCTCCCCATGAATTCGCGCGGCGAAGCTGATGTTGTAAGCTGTGCTTTCAGGCGCGACATGATGCAGGAACCAGAGCGACCTCTGGTTGTGCGAAAGCGGATGCCAGCCATTCTCCACAGCCGACGTTTCAAGCTTCCGCTCGGACGGCGCAAACGCAACTCTCTTCCGGTTAGGTGTGGCCGATAATTGCTCTGCCGCCCGCGCGGCAAGCTCGGCGAGGCTCGGACTTTGCAGAAACT
>DATHJK010000043.1:0-4033 GCA_035316225.1 Pyrinomonadaceae bacterium | reverse complement strand
AGCGATCCATTATTCGCTCTTGATCGGCAGCGCCGCTTGTGACTCCAGTGAATTTTGCGAGATCAACGCGCGTGCCCGGTATGCGATTGCTCGCAAGAGCAAGTCCGAAATTCAATCTTTCCAGAAGCGCGCCCGTGTTGACCCATGCTTCGGCAACGTCCGCGTAACCGTTCGGCGTCTGGTAGCCGTAGAGCGGCTGACCCATGCGCGCTATCCACTGCTGCAATCCGGGCGCGCCGTTCGTATCGCCGCCCAGAGTTCTAATCGCGCTCACGGCCAGTTCAAACGGCTGCTTGATCTTCGCGCGATAGCTTTCCGAAGAATTGAACTCCGGCGAAGTGAACAGCGCTTTCAACGTCTCGCGTATATCACCACCCGTTCGCATGTAAGCCTGCGCAACTCTATCAATCAACGCCTGGCTCGGCTCATCCGACACGAAGCGTTGCGAAAGTTTTTTCGCAAGAAATTTTGCTGTCGAAGGATGATGAGCGAGAATGTCAAGCACCATCAGTCCGTCGTTCATGCCGCCGCCAGCAGGAATTTTATGACCGAGAACAATCTTCTCTCCGTTGTCATGCACGCGCGCGTTGAAGATGAACGTTCCGGCTCTTTCAGCCGCGCCCTCGAAAGCTAAACCGCCGCGCGGGTTGAAAATAGTCCAGCCCGTGAAGCAGCGTGCGACCTCTTGAACATCGTGCTGCGTGTATCCGCCGTCAACGCCGAGCGTGTGAAGCTCCATCAACTCGCGCGCGTAGTTCTCGTTGATGCCGCGACGCGCTCGCTGCTGCACCTGAACCTGCTCTGGACGCTGCGGAGGCACTGACATTACAGCCGCCTGCTGCCGCCTAATCTGCTGTTGTTGTGCGCGCTCGTTCTGCGCCTGGGTTCTGCCACCCATCAAAAGATTGAAGAGAGGGCGGTTCTGTCCACGCGCGCGTTGGCCTGCTCCGCCCTGCGGAGCATTCGGGCTGACGCTTTGAAAGTTATCCAGATAGAAGAGCATCGCGGGGCTTTCGGCTACGGCCACGAGCAGGTCGTAGAAACTTCCCATCGTGTGCGGTCGAATCGTGTCGCGGTCGTAAGAAGTCAGAAGCCAGCGATCCGCTCCCTTGCCTGCGAATACGTTGAAATGGTTCGTCCAGAAATCAAGCATCACCTCTTGAAGTTGGCGCTCGCTGTAAACTGCGCGCAGTATGCGCGACGCCTGAAGCTCTCCTATGAGAGCCTGCGGCTGGCGAAGCCCGTGCTCTATGTAATACTGTCGCATCGCCTGGCGATAACGGTTGTTGTTATCGTCGCCCTGCCCCAATGCGGCCTCGACACGTCTGGCGGCCTCTTCATCCTGCGACATACCGGGCTGCTGCGGGTTCGCCATCGCGCCCGGCGCTGCCATCTGGTTCGAGTTGCTCGCAGGAGGAGCGCCCTGAGTCTGGGGCTGATTGTTTCTGTTCTGTTGTCTGGCCTCTGCTATGGCTGCAAGCTCGGGCGGAAGATCGCCGCGCCGCTGCATCTGGCGAATAAGAAGATTCGGCTGCGGGTATCTCTGATAAATCTCTGCTGTGGTCATAGCGAGCGACGGCAGATTCTTCACCCTAGCGTCTGTTGCTGCATCCGGGATGGCTTCGGGATGTAGCTGTTGTTCTATGTACCTGTCCAGCCCCATAGCGCGCACACGCTCAACGTCTCCGGGACGAGCGCCAAAGCCCAAACGATTCAGAACATGAAGAATGCGCTGCTCCTCGCTGAGCCTCGCAGCCTGCGCAGCCGCGCGCTGTTGCGCGCTTATGCCGAGCGCAAACGTGCTGGCTAGAAGCGCGAAGACCGAAAGAAGCGCCGCCGACTTACGTACAAAATTTTCGTATGAGCTATTTTTGGAAGCTTTCATAACAACACCATTCCGAAGATCGTAGAATTTGCAGAAGTTTTCCGCAGAAGATTACAGAACAACTTAACGTCTTCCCGGACCAAACGTTTAGACGCTTCCCAGGGTGGAATGGTTGAAAAATCTCTGGCCGGGGATATTTCGCGTGGGGGCAGGGCGCATGCTGACACTCGCGACCGTCAAAAGAAATCTGTTGACAGCGAAATCTATAGCCCCTAGACTCCGACCTGAATTCAGGTACTCGTTTTCTCACAAACACTTTCAGTTCCTCAAAGGAGTGCCATATGCTTCATTCAGATACCGACCAGCAACACAGCATCCTTGTTGTTGATGATTTTGACGACACCAGACAGATGATAGTCACTCAACTGCGATACGAAAGCTACCGCGTCATAGAAGTAAAGAACGGCAGGGACGCCATTGAAATGATGAAGAGTGATTGCCCTGATCTGGTGTTGATGGATTTGAGTCTTCCGGTGCTGGACGGACTGTCAGCGGCCTACCGGATTGCACGGTTAGAGGCAACCTGTAGCGTCCCGATTATCGCCTGCTCTGCTCATAGCGCTGACACTCACCGCGCAGCCGCTCTTGCCGTCGGGTGCAAGGAATACATCAACAAACCTTTCGACATAGAAAAGTTGAAGGAGATGATACGCCGCCTCTTGTCAGAGCGCGATGGGGAAGATAAAAGCAATACTGCTGGAAGGCAAGCCGCCGACGCTAAGGCAATGAATGATGATGAGCTGCTGGAGTACATTGACGGTCTTTTGCAAAAGAAGGACGGGTGATATTGGAGCTATTTCAGCTAACCGGCCTGATAGGAAAGCGGCTGGATTGCGCGTAGCTGGGGCGTGCGGAGCGCCCGGCAGATTCTATTACTGAAAGTGTATTACTGTATGCGAGTGTCAAACTCCCAGATTCAACAACCTGCTTTGTTCTAATAGAAAGGCGTCATCAATGCCAGCACCGAAAAATTACGTTACCGCATACAAAACTTTAACAGTGACAGTCCCCGGAGAGATTTGCGGCGAAGAAATTGACATTGATGTTGGGCCAATAAATGTTATTCGATACTCGAATACGGGCACATCAGGAACGCCCAAGCAAAAAGTAGCGGGTTTAGATGACGGCTCAAAGGATATGGTACTGCGGTTCCTGAGCGCGTATAAGAGAGAGAAGGATACGAAGCCTTTTCCTGATAGCAAACTCCCGGCTAATTTCTCAAATGACAGCATCAATAACGTTTACTCTGGGAAGGGTTCTCCTCAAGACATAAGAGCCACACTCCTGCTGTACGCCTGTTATGAAGAGAAGATCAAAGGCGTTCAGACTCGTCGCAAATGGCAGTCCCCTTCTGCACTTGAAAGCGCCCTCAATTCACACTGCGTAGACCGCATAGGGCTTGATTGTCTCGGCTTCGTGGTTAATTTTGTGAACGACGATAGATCAAAGCATTTGAGTTCTGACCTGATTGGGCTTTTGGACATGGAATACTTTACGGGTTACGTAAAAGGGGCTAAAAAGCTTCGGGATAGTCTTGCAAACCTTACTGAGAAGGATGTAATTGTTTACCTTCACAAAGGAGACTTGGGGCAGCAGGCGCGTCACATTGCGGTCGTGGATACAGTCTTCAGCAAGAGTCCTGAAAAAGCTCAAGTCATAATCGCTGAATCATATGGCGGCGTCGGCCCTCAAGTTGCAACCATTGCCTTAGAAAATTTTAATGGTGGAGACGGCAACTACGGGACGGCTTTTATCCTAAACAGGAGCGGAATGGAAAGTAAGGTCTATCTGGTGCCAGCTTAATTATCAGTTCCCTATCCAATCGGGAGAATCTGCCAACGAGTCATTCGACCGGGCGCGCCAATAGCATCCCTTTCATCATGCTTTGCTCTATGCTGCTAATCTTATGCAGCCGCCAGGCGAGTGCATACAGTGACATCACAGTGTCGTTTGATCACACTTCGTTCTGTCCCTTATTTGTCCCACTCGATTTTGTTAGATATATCTTTTGTACTGGACCCGTAAAACTGGACAGAATTTAGCTCCTACTAAGTGAGAAGGCAACGGCTTGCGCTTGATTTTGCCTCCACTGCTCTTCGAATTCCACTGGTGTCAGATAGCCCAATGAAGAATGGATTCGCTTCTTCA
>DATHJK010000042.1:0-2495 GCA_035316225.1 Pyrinomonadaceae bacterium | reverse complement strand
GCGCTGAGTCTGGTCTGATTGCTCCCGTCCGAGTTCATCAACAGAACTCCGTAAAGGCCAAACGTCCCATTCGTGACAGTCGCCTGGCTGCAAACGATCTTGCTTCCATCGGGCGACCAGTCAGGCTCCTGAGAATCCGCTCCCGCGCCGTTGGAGATATTCGTCTGACGGCCTCCGTTCGCGTCCATAGTGAAGATGTCGAAATTGCCTGAATCACGATTGCTTGCGAAGGCTATTTGCGCCCCGTCGGGCGACCACGCGGGCGTGCGGTCAAGCGAAGTGTTGCTTGTGATTCTGGTCTGATTGCTTCCGTCTGCGTTCATCACGTAAATCTCTTCGTTGCCGTCGCGCGTGCTTGTGAAAGCTATGCGCGTGCCATCGGGCGACCACGCGGGGTCTCCGTCAAACGAAGCCGAGTTTGTAAGCCGCGCCAGCCCGCTCCCGTCCGAGTTCATAGAATAAATTTCGGAGTTGCCGTCGCGCGTGCTGGAAAAGGCTATCTTGCCGTTGGTCTTAGAGGCGAGAGCAGTATTCGATATATCGCCGGTGCTGGCCTTTCGAGCCGAGGCCGATTCCGTATGAAAGCCAAAAAGTGCTGCCAGAATCAGCCCGGCAGATACCGTAATCAGAAAGCGCAGTGATTTAAGTCTACTCATAATATAGCTCTCAAACCGTAGGATTCGAGCATAGGCCGCAGGGGACGAAATATCCAGTGAGTATGCAAGATAGAGAATACTAATAGCCCCGGAGTTCCACTGTGAACCGTGTTTCATCCCGGCAAATGATTTCAACAGGTCGCATCGCGCGGGTTATAATCAATTCGTGAGCAGTCGTGTGAGTGAAGAGATAATCTGGCCGCCGAGTTTAAAGGGCAGGCAGTACGAGGTGCGAGCAATGGGCTTGCGCGAGTTCGCGGGATTAAAACGGGATGACGAGCCGCTTGACCCGTTCGCGCTGGCGCTCTACGCGAAGCTGATGGTCGTTGACTTCGAGCATATCAACGGGCTGTCGGAGGAGACGCGCCTGCATCTTCTAGGCTCAGGCTCGGACGCATGGTCTGGCGGGACTGCCTCGCGGCCTCTGCCCAATGGCTGGCGTCTTGTCATCTTGAACCCGCGACACGGCAGAGCGCGCAACAACGCGACATTGATGGAAGAGGTCTGTCATGTATTCCTGGGGCACAAAGCAAACCGTCTGCACATCGTAGCCGAAGATCGCAACGGCAAGACTGTCTCGCGTGATTATAACGACGATGATGAAGAGGCGGCTTACGCCGTAGGCGCTGCGGCGCTCGTGCCCTATTCCTCGCTGCGCCGCTTTGTGCTTCAGGGTAGAACTTCCACGGAAATCGCGCGCCACTTCAACGTCAGCCGCGAGCTAATCGAATATAGAATCAAGGTCTCGCGCCTCTGGCCCGAATACAGGAAGCGGCACGCGGAAGAGATAGCGCGGCGCTACGAGCAGCAGAACAACTTTATGAGACAGAAAGCGCAAGCCGAGTAGTCGGCAAAAAGAGCCGCGCGACTGTCCCGCAAATAGGCTGCCATAGCTCAATTCACAACGGCTAATTCAAGAAGGAGTTTTCCAAAATGATTCCCTTCAGAAATCTGCATGTAAAAATCATTGCGGCATTCATAGTGCTGGCGGCTCTATCGAGTGTGGCGCTTGCGCAATCAGGGCGCTCCTGGATGAACGGCTTCGTGCTGGATGAATCGGACACTAACGGAATCAGCGGCGCTACTGTGGAGTTAATAGGCGATCAGGATAACGCGCGCCTGCGCTCAGTACATCTCACCGCGAAGACGGACGAGCGCGGCAAGTATTCGTTCACTCAAGTTCCTTACGGCGATTACACGTTCCGCGTGTCGGCTGATGGTTTCACGCCTTACGAGGTGAAGATTTACATGCTTTCGGATTCGTTGACAGAACTGCATGTGAAATTGAGGAAGGCTAGATAGACAGCGCGTGTTGCATCCTTAAGTTTATCGGTTTGAAGTTGAAAGGGAAGGGAGACTTCGGGCGGGAGAAACATTAAGGGTTCAAGCCACACTTTCGCCTGACTCACTTCACGAAGAATCCCAAACTAATCTATTCTTCTCATCGCATGGAGGAACGTGACAGGAAGCTGAAGCGACTGCGGGAGTTGTGCGACCGTGTGAAGGAGCGCATGGATTTTCGCTCTTTCTTCGTGCGTTATTGCCCTGAAGCCGCACGTGCTCTTTCCCAAAAGTTTCACGCTCAATGCCCGATCCCCTCTCACTCACACAGCGGCAAAGGCAGCCCCAGCCTCTCTATTGATCTTCAGCGCGGACTGTTTCACTGCTTCTCGCGCGACGAAGGCGGCGACGCGATTCGCTTCTACGAGTTGATGCACGGGGTCTCATTCGCACGCGCCGTTGACCAACTTGCAAGCGACATTGGCGTTGACGCAAATGTGCAGGAGCATAGGCGGCTTGCTCTTTCTGCTGAGCCGGATATTGAGAATGCGAAAGAGC
>DATHJK010000041.1:0-7490 GCA_035316225.1 Pyrinomonadaceae bacterium | reverse complement strand
CCCGCTCATGCCATTCTGCATCGGTCGCAACGTTTCGGACTTCACCGAAAACTCCCTCGTCCGTGCGCGTCACCAGCACATTGGACGCATGTCGAACCAGACTCTCAACGATACCTACGACCTGCGCCCTTGTCTTCCCTTCACCGAATACAACTTCAGGGAAACCCTGCCGCGATGCGCGCGAGTGGTCAACACGAGCGTATCCAATGTCCTCGAAGTGCAGATCCTTTATGCGTTGCGCCGCTTCTCGCGTCTCAATATCACCCGCGCGATACGCACGTAACAGCTTTTCGATTGCCGCTAAATTCATCCGGATTGCCTTCAACAAGCAGAAGCCGATTACTGCGGGCTATTCTAGCATTTCGGCTGAGGCTACTGAAATCCACTCGCTTGCGCGCGGGCTAGAGAGACTATTAAGATGAATGCGGATTCTCTTTCAAGCGCAATGAGAATGAGCTTTGGCAGACTGCAAGAAGCGATGCGGCGCAACTCGCAGTTTGCAAAGCGATGCTGATAAATTTTTGCGCTTTTCGCCCATTTTCAAATGGCGCGGCCTTTGCTTTGTCAAAGGTTGAGGAGGTTGAGGCCGCATGAGAGCAGTTTTCAGATTCAAGAAATATCCAGTCTCAAAACTTAAAACTGTAAACTAAAAACTGCTTTTCCTGCGGCCTCTTAAAAGTTATGTTAACGGTTGCCAGAAACATTCGCACGACGCTCGAAATGATTAAGTTCGAGCACACGCTCTTTGCGCTGCCTTTCGCTTTACTGGGCGCAGTGCTGGCCGCGCGCGGCGTTCCCTCGCTTCAACAGATTTTCTGGATAACGCTTGCTATGTTCGGCGCGCGTTCCTGCGCTATGGCGTTCAACCGAATAGCAGACCGCCAGATTGATGCTCGCAACCCGCGCACAAAAAACAGAGCGATTCCTGCCGGAGTGCTTTCAGTCGGTTTCGTCTGGGCGTTCACAGTTATCTCTGCTGCGCTCTTCTTCACAGCTTCGGCGATGCTCAACCGTCTGGCGCTCGCTCTCTCGCCCGTAGCGCTCGCAAGCATATTGCTCTACTCCTACACGAAACGCTGGACGCTCCTCTCGCATCTGGTTCTGGGCTGGTGCCTGTCAATCGCACCGACCGGAGCATGGATAGCCGTTCGCGGCGCAATTGACAGCCCTATTCCGCTGCTACTCTCACTCGTGGTCATGCTCTGGACTGCCGGATTCGACGTGCTCTACGCTTGCCAGGATTTCGAGTTCGACAGGCAAGAAGGTTTACATTCGATTCCGCGAGCCTACGGCATCGCACGCGCCTTGTGGATTTCCAGACTCTTCCACGCGCAAGCCTTCTCCACGCTGGTTGCGCTATACTTGGTGACGCATCTTGGGCCGATTGCTCTGGTGGGCGTAGTAGCAACGGGCGCGCTGCTCATCTATCAGCACACGCTCGTGCGTGCGGACGATTTACGGCGCTTGAATGCGGCATTCTTTACCACAAACGCTTTCGTGAGCGTAATTTTATTGGCGACTTTTGGCAGCGCAGCGCTGCTCAGAATTTTATGAACTTTTCACACGATAAGAAGCTCGACGAGATTTCGATTAAGGTTGAGACGGGTGGGCGCTTGAGTTTTGATGAAGGCGTTGCGCTTTTTCAAACAGATGATTTGCCCGCGCTCGCAAAGCTTGCAGACACTGTTCGGCGCAGGCTTCACGGTCGCACGACCTACTTTAATGTCAACCGTCATTTCAACCCTACAAACGTTTGCTATGCGGACTGCAAGTTCTGCAACTTCTTCCGCACGCCGCGCGAGGCAGATGCGTATACACACAACATAGAAGATTCGTTAAAGATTGCAGGCAAGGCCGTCGAAGAAGGCGCGACCGAATTGCACATCGTCGGCGGGCTTAACACGAAACTTCCTTTCAGCTACTTCACAGACCTGCTCGCATCTCTGAAGCGCGAATATCCTCAGCTTCACCTGAAAGCTTTCACGATGGTAGAGCTTGACCACTTTGCGCATTTCTACAAGATGAGCGATGAAGAGGTCATCTCTCGGTTGATAGAGGCCGGGATGGATTCGTGCCCGGGCGGCGGCGCAGAGATTTTCCGCGAGCCGACGCGCTCCATGATCTGCGCGCACAAGTGCGATGCAGACCGTTGGTTGCAGCTTTCGGGAAAGGTGCACGCCGCAGGGTTGAAGACAAACGCGACGATGCTCTACGGCCACATTGAATCCATAGAAGACCGCGTTGACCACCTGGTTCGCCTGCGCGAGCAGCAGGAAAGAAGCGGCGGCTTCCAGTGTTTCATCCCGCTCGCTTTCTATCCTCCGGGCACTCAGCTAGACCATTTGCCGGGGCCGTCAGGCGTTGATTCTCTGAAGACCGTAGCTGTCTCACGCTTGATGCTCGACAACTTCCAGCACATAAAAGCCTACTGGGTGATGCTGGGGAAACGTCTCGCACAGGTCGCGCTTCATTACGGCGCGAATGATTTGGATGGCACAATCACCGAAGGCGGCGAATTGACCGAGAGCTATTCGGTCGAAGCCGGTGGCGAAGTCAAGATGAGCAAGCAAGAGATTATCGCGCTTATAGAAGACGCAGGATTCGAGGCGGTCGAGCGAGACACTCTTTACAATCCAATGATACGAGAAGCAGCTATTACCACTTAAGCATTTGTAGCTTGAGAGCTAAACAGCCTCCAGAGTAATGAGCATGACAACCGCAACTGAAACACGCACAATCACTGTCGCGCATTCGCCGGATTCGGACGATGCGTTTATGTTCTATGGGCTTGCGACGAACAAGCTGGACACGGGCGAGCTTCGTTTCGCGCATGTGCTCAAAGATATTCAGACTTTGAATGAAGAGGCGCGGCGCGGTACTTACGATGTGACGGCGATAAGCTTTCACGCCTACGCTTACATTGCGGACAAGTATGCGCTTTTGCCACATGGCGCGAGTATTGGCGACAACTACGGGCCGATTGTCGTGTCGCGCGAAGCACACGCGGCGGAAGATATTTCGGAACTGAAAGTGGCCGTGCCGGGAACATTGACGAGTGCCTTTCTGGCGCTACGTATTTTCAACCCGTCGTTCGAGTATGAAGTCGTACCTTTCGATAAGATAATCGAAGCGGTGCAGGAAGAGAGATGCGATGCGGGGCTGTTGATTCACGAAGGACAGCTATTCTATCAAACGCTTGGGCTTCACAAAGTGATTGATCTGGGCGAATGGTGGCACGCGAGGACTGGGTTGCCGCTACCTATGGGAGGCAACGCTATCAGGCGCGATCTGGGCGATGAGTTGATGCGAAAGGTTTCGGGCTACCTGCACGAGAGCATATGCTATTCGCTAGATCATCGTGAAGACGCGCTTCGTTACGCAATGCAGTTTGCGCGCGACATGGATACGCGCCTTGCTGATCGCTTCGTTGCCATGTGGGTCAACGATCTGACGCTGGATTATACGGAGCGCGGGCGCGAGGCGGTCAGGCGGCTGCTGGAAGAGGGCTACGAGCGCGGAATCATACCGAATCGTGTCGAAGTTGATTTCGTAGAGTAGCTCTATTGCTTTGACATAGTGCGGCGTCATGGCGTGAACTGTTTCTCACGCCATGACGCTAAGAAATACGTAAGGCGCGTTAGATGAGCCGCATTCATCTAACGCGCCTTACGCCTTTTATGAGGACTGGTTACGCCTGCCCGTACAATAAGTGGGAGACAGGAGCCACCACAGTTTCGCAGGGGGAAACTTCTAGCTCGCCGCTGCGAAACGACTGGGGTGAGTTTCGAGTAATACCTCTTCCTCCTTCAGCGCTTCTATCACCTGCTCGGCAGGCAATGAGATGTTGCCAAGCGTGTGCGTAAGATTCCACTCGACCAAAAAGTGTGGCACGAGCCTGACCAGAGGCTTCTGCGTAACCGTGATAATACGGCAGCTTATGGGGCGCGGAAACGGATCGCCCACGGGCGTGTATCGTCCCGTCTCTACTATACGGCAGAGTACGCGCTGAGCTGCCGGAGAAAGCTTTTCGATGTTGGTGATTAAAAGCGTGCCGGTTCCTGCCGCAGCAAGAAGTCCTGTGTTATGTTGTGTGGGGAGCGCGACGCCGCCCGTAGCTCCGCCCAGAAGGAGCGACGTACGGTCGCCGCGCTCGTCATCGGCGAGTTGGCGGCCATCAAGCTCCTCCCACGAGCTCGCCCGTCCACTTAATCCGTGCAGCAACGTGGCCGCTCTACGTTGCGCTTGCGCTCGCGCGCTATAGAGATTCACGGGAAGACGGGACGCCGCCAGTCGCCGACATGAGGACTTGAATCGCTCAATGTCACCGCGACATTCAGAATTTGTTTCAAGAAGCTCTTTCATTATAAGGGGATGGTGTTTGCTATGGTCGTGATGATGCCAATGATGCCCGGCATCTCTATATCGCCAGTTGCCTGCGTGCCTGACGGACATGTTGGGCTGGCGGGCGTAGGTGGCTGACTGTTAACGCCGGGAATCTCTATCTCGCCAGCTAATGCTGTCTGCGAGCTGACGCCAATGGCCGCAGCAAGTAAGACAACGGAAATCAATCTTCTCATCTCTTCAATTCCTCTATGTGTATAGTTAAGTGCTTTCAAAGGGCATGTGGACAAGAGGCCACATGATTATTTCGCTGCCTTACTTTACAAGGGGCGTGCCAGATGCTCTCGCAAGCTCAGAATTCACACGATAAGCCTGTAAACAGAGCCTTTCATGCATGCATGCCTGTTCGGAAGCAAACGCTGAGAGTGACAGGATTTTTGCTTACTATCAACGACTCTAAGAGGCTGGTTGAGCGGCTAACTTGTCTTTTATAAGTCGGTTGAATCCAGTGCCGGGTATTTTGCGTGAATCGCAAAAAATTTTGCTTTTTTCGGAGTGAGTTCAGCCCGTAGCAGATAAAGCATTGCCATGCGCTGGGACAACAAAGCCCGCGTCGTGGAAATCTGACCTGCTATCGGAAGCATTAACAGCCGACGAGAAGTTTACATCTCTTCTTCGTCGTTGCCGGGTTGGTGGGCTATGTGAAAGCGGCGCAGCTTATAGTCGAGCGTCTGGCGTCGCAATCCCATCTGGTCTGCGGCGCGTGTGACGTTGCCGCTGTGGCGCGCGAGCGCTTCTGTGAGTAGCTGGCGCTCAACCTCTATAAGAATCTCTTTGATGTTGATGCGTTTGGAGAAATCAAGATTGAAGTGAACCGGCGCAGGGCTGGCAGCCGAGTTGAGAATGTCTGGCGAGAGCGATTCGGCACCGATGTACTGGCCGTCCTCTGCGAAGACAACTATGCGCTCAATCTCGCTACGCAGTTGACGAACGTTGCCGGGCCATTGGTAGCGCGCAAGGTATCCCATAGCCTCTGGCGTTATTCCAACCAACTGGCGATTATTGCGGCGGCAAGTGTCCTCGAAGAAATAGGAGACCAGGAGCGGAATATCTTCTGCGCGGTCGCGCAGGGGCGGAATTTTAATTACGAACGTGTTCAGGCGATAGTAAAGGTCTTCACGGAAACGCCCCTGTCGAACGTCCTGTTCCAGATCGCGGTTCGTCGCGGCGATAACCCGCACGTCAACTTTTCTTGGATTCTCGCCCAGTGGCATTATCTCGCCGCCCTGTAGGAAGCGAAGCAGTTTGGGCTGAATTTCAGGCGGCAGGTCGCCTATCTCGTCCAGAAAGAGCGTGCCGCCTTCAGCCGCGCGTATTATGCCTCGCTGGTCGTTGATAGCTCCTGTGAAACTTCCCTTCTTGTGGCCGAACAGTTGACTCTCGGCCAACTCGCGCGGCGCTGCTGTGCAGTTGAAAGGCAGAAAAGTTTTCTCGCGCCGATTGCTCTCCTCATGTAGTGATTGCGCGATTATCTCTTTGCCCGTACCCGATTCTCCCAGCAGAAGAATGGTTGCGTCGGAATCCTTGAGCCGTTCCATCCGGGCCAGTACGTCTCGCATAACCAGGCTCGTCGCTATTATCTTCTGGAAGCGGTTATGCGTCTCAGGCAGCGTAAGAGAGTTGAATGGACGAGCGCGACGAATGTCTGTGCGCATGTCAATCATCTGAAGCGCAAGCCGGGCGCAGCCAAGAAGCGCTTCCAAAATCTCTGCGCGCCGTTCCGAGACGGCTGCGGGCGCGCGAAGATAGAGTACGAAAGCGCCGCCGCTGCGTCTGGGCGAAAGCGTATGACAATGGTCTGCAATGGGAGCACGCCCCAAAAACGCCCGCTCCTCTTTTTCCGCTCGTCCTGTTTGTCGCTCCTTCGTAAGGTGCTGTGCGATTGCAGATGTTGCTCGCTCGCGCCCCGCTTCATCAAGGTCAATCGCTGCCTGAGCGTATAGTTGGCCTTCCTCATCTGCCGCGAAGACCGCAGCAGCGTCCGCGCCCAGAGCCTGTTTCGCAGCGAACATCAGTTCGCGCAGCAATCGCTCGCGCCCCGATGCTGCCTGTAAAACCTGCATTACCAGCGGTGCAACGTCCGGCGGCACCAGACTGATGGATGTGGGCTGCGCTAACTGCCATGCGGGCGTCTTCTCGGAGGCGCGCTGCGCTTCACGCTCTGCGCGTTCTGCGTCAAGCTGCGCGCCGAGTTTGCGAAACTGCTCTGCCGCTTCCGTGAATCGCTCGTAAGCCTGTGCATGCTCGCCGCGACGTACCAGACTTTCGCCATGCTCGAATATGGTCACGGCTGTCTGGTAGGTCGCGCTCATCGAACGGAATACTTCTTCGACCTGCTGGAACAGCCGCTCGCCGCGCGATGGATCGCGCCGCCGCGACGTGAACGCGGCCATGTTCTTCTGCACCAGCGCATCCAGATATGGATATGGAAGCTGCTCCAACTCTTCCTGCGCTACTCTTGCCCAGTCCTCGGCAGGCATCCACTTGTCGCTGCGACGATACCCCTCGGCCATGAGGATCGCAGCGTCGCTGGCCCGCCTGTCGTCTTTGGTTTCGCGTGCGAGGTCGCGTGCCGTGCGCGCGTAGGTCAGAGCCAGATGCGTGTTGCGCGCCATCAGCCACAGGCGTGAGAGCGAGAGCAGCGCCTGCGTTTCATCCTTTTTGCTCCCAAGCTCCTTGGCGCGAGCGAGCGCAAAGCGCAATAGCTCGTTGGCCTCTTTCGTCCTGCCCTGGTGTGCGCGCAAGTTTCCCAGCGTTTCTGTCGCACTGCCTTCCCACAACCTGTGTTTGACGCGACGCGCAATTTCGAGCGCCTGCTGTACATGGCTTTCCGCTTCAGACCATTCGCCCGTGTAGATGCTGATGACAGCCAGGTTGTTATAGACGATTGCCATCAGATGATCGCTCTGAATGCCCGAAAGATGTTCGAGCGCGCGGTTGAGCGAAATAGATGCTTCGTAGAAATTACCCTGCTGCAACAGCATCACACCGAGATTGGTCTGAAGCCGCGCGCGTGTAACTTCGTCTGTCGTATTTCGCAGCAAGCGTAGCGCGCGGCGATAGCACATCCCCGCCTCGTCCACGTCGGC
>DATHJK010000040.1:0-10181 GCA_035316225.1 Pyrinomonadaceae bacterium | reverse complement strand
TATACACAGGCGAACAGGCCGATTGAAGTCTTCACGCAACTGGGCGCAGACGTGTTGCTTTTAGTGGGCTTCAGGGGGTACGAGGCCATCTCGCAACTCTTCAAGTTCGATCTGGAAATGCTGGCCGAAGATAGGAAGAAGGTGAAGTTCGACCAGCTTCTCGGGCAGAAGGTCACCGTGCGGCTCGCGCTGCCTGATGATAAGAACCGTTACTTCAACGGCATCTGTAGCCGCGTCAGTCAGGGCACGCGCGACGAAACCTTCACCCACTTTTACATGGAAGTGGTGCCGCAGTTCTGGCTTCTGACCAGACGCGCGCAGAGCCGTATCTTCCAGCACATAACCGTCCCCGACATCTTGAAAAAAGTGCTACAGGGCGTGGACGTGAAGTACGAGCTTCAGGGCACATTTTACCAGCGCGACTTCTGCGTGCAGTACCGCGAGTCGGATTTTAATTTCGCCTGCCGCCTGATGGAAGAAGAGGGCATCTACTATTTCTTCAAGCATGAAGAGGGCAGCCACCATATGGTCGTGGCGAACACGCCTCAGAGCCACTCCGACGTTGAGCACGGGAACACAATCATCTACGACGAGATATCGGGCGGCAATCGCCAGGAGGATCGCATATATGGTTGGGAGAAGGTGCAGGAGCTTCGTTCCGGTAAATACACGCTCTGGGATCATAGTTTTGAATTGCCGCACAAACATCTTGAGTCGGATAAGACCATTCAAGAGAGCGTGGCTATAGGCGAGGTCACACACAAGCTGAAGGTGGGCCAGAACGAGCGTCTGGAGATTTACGATTATCCGGGCGCATACGCGCAACGCTTCGACGGAGTTGATAAAGGCGGCGGCGAACAGCCGAGCGACGTGCAGCACATCTTCGAGGACAACAAGCGCACCGTCGGCATACGCATGCAGCAAGAGGCGCTGCCGAGCATTGTAATTAACGGTGAGGGCACCTGCGGGCAGTTCTCTTCGGGGCACAAGTTCACGCTGAAAAGACATTTCGACGCCGACGGCGAATACGTATTGACGGCAATCAGCCACAGCGCTGCGCTCGCCTCCGACAACTACCGTTCGGATGGCACGGGCGCGTTCACCTACTACAACCAGTTTTCATGCATTCCTGCGGTGCTTCCGTTTCGCCCGCCGCAAGTGACGCTGAAACCGACCGTACACGGCTCGCAGACGGCTGTTGTGGTTGGCCCGGCGGGCGAAGAGATCGCCCCGGACAAGTACGGTCGCGTAAAAGTTCAATTTCACTGGGATCGTCAAGGTAAGAGCGACCTTGATAGTTCCTGCTGGATTCGCGTCGCGCAGAATCAGGCGGGTAAGCACTGGGGAGTAATTCACATCCCGCGCATAGGCCAGGAGGTCGTAGTTGATTTCCTCGAAGGCGACCCGGACCAGCCCATCATCGTAGGCTCTGTCTATAACGCACAGGAGATGCCGCCTTACAAGCTGCCCGACGAGAAGACCAAGACAGTCATCTTCAAGTCGAACACTACGAAAGGCGGCGGGGGCTTTAACGAAATCCGCATAGAGGACAAGAAGGGCAAAGAACAGATATTCATTCACGCCGAGCGTAACAAGGACATACGTGTAAAGGCCGACCGCTACGAGACGGTCGGCGGCGAGTATCACTTGGTTATCGGCAAAGACCAGTTTGAAACCAGCAAGGCCGACAAGCACCTGCACATTAAAGGCTGCCAGAACGAAAAGGTTGATCAAACCTTATCTGTCACGGTGGGAGTGGACGAGCAGAAGAAAGTTGGTCAGAAATACGCGCTCGAAGCCGGACAGGAGATTCACCTCAAGGCCGGAATGACTGTGGTGATAGAGGCGGGCACGCAGTTGACGCTCAAAGGCCCCGGCGGGTTCATCAACATAGAGCCTAGCGGCATCACCATACAGGGCACGATGGTGAAGATAAACAGCGGCGGAGCGGCGGGCACAGGCTCCGGTACGCACCCCACATCGCCAACGGATGCGAAGGAGGCCGATACAGCGAAGCCGGGCGAGGTTAGTGCGCCGCCGCCTGCGTCGCCTCCGCCGCCCGTCACAGACTATAGTGTGGGGGCGCTTGCCTTGAAGCAGGCGGCCAAGTCGGGCGCTCCTGGCTGCGATATATGACCCGAATGAATGATGCGGCCCGTGAGGCCGCGCTCGATAAATAATGGAAGGGATTTCAAAGGAAATAAACAGGAGACTGTTCGCAGACGACACGCGAAGCGTCTACGCCGTGCTGGATGGCGCAAGCGTGCCGGACCTGCGCATGAAGTTGTATGAGCATCAGCCGGAGTGCATCTGTCTCTTTCCCGGAGATTTGAAGCCGGATATGGCGGAGGTCGCGCCATACCTGATTCATCTTCAGATTGACGCGGAGTTTACCAACTGGGTGATAGAGAATGGGTGGGGAAATCACTGGGGCATCTTCGCGCTCAGTCGCGGCGAGATGCGCGACATGCGCAATCACTTCCGCCGCTTCCTGACCGTTCACACCAGCGAAGGCAGGCCAATGCGCTTTCGCTACTACGACCCGCGCGTCATGCGCATGTACTTGCCAACATGCAACGGCGAAGATTTGGCAGTGCTGTTCGGCCAGGTAGATTTTTACCTGCTCGAAGATGAAGACCCGCGCACGATGTTAAGTTTCCACGCGGATTCCGGCGCGCTCAAACGGGAGAAGTTCACGCTCGACGGCGCGGCCCCAGCAGCGTAACGTGAGAAGTTGAGCCGCGCCCTACAGGGTTTTCAGAGAGAAGCTAAATGGGAAGAACCGGATTAGCAGCTAGAATCACAGACCCTGTGGCACACCCGCTCCCGCCGGTGTTGACTGGAGGGCCGGGAAGCCCCAACGTGATAATAGGAAACTTGCTCGCATGGCGCGGCGTGCCAGGGATGATAGCCGCAGGTTTGCAGGCAGCCCGGCAGGTCTCCGACACAGCCATACAGGTTGCAGAGGCCGCGACGATTGCAGCAGCAGGCACACCTGCCGCGCCCGGAGCTAAAGCCGCAGAAGAGGCAACGAAGGCGGCCTGCGCCGCTGCGATGGGAGCCGCAATCTCGGCATTGGCCGCAGCCTCCGGCGCAGATAAACATGTATGTTCTACGCCTCTTCCCATTCCGCCGCATGGCCCCGGCGTGGTCGTTGACGGCTCGTCCACAGTAATAATAAACAACCTGATGGCTTGCCGTGTGGGCGATACCATTATCGAAGCTGTTGGCCCACCGAACAAGATTACTCTGGGCTGCCCGACGGTCATGATAGGCGAGTAAAAGAAGGTCAGGTGCTATAGATTTTTAGTGATGGATCAATTTGAGGATTAAGACAAACGTTCTTCTGCTCTTTAATTTCAAATTGAACTGTTACCGGATTTTTTGATGCTGATAATCCGCCCGGAACAATTGGAAATCTTCAAGCCTGTCGCCGACGCGCAGTTCGCAGAGCGCGTCGCCGCATACCTGCGCCGAAAACAGGCCGATACGGTCGTGCGTCTTGCTAACGGTGCGACGCTCGTCAGTCGTCTCTCGGACGAAACATTGATGAAGATGGTGCGATTGGGAATAGAGCGTGCGCGGCTCTACGATTTCACATGGGAATCCAGCATCACTTCGTTCATCTTGCTCATGTTCAAAGTTGCTCCGAATTTCGACCGGCACCCGCTGATCGCTCGCGCTTTGAAAGATGCGCGCTTTGCGCCGGACGAGCGCATTGAAAAAATCTGGGAGCGTGTGACCGCTAGAAACTGGGAGGCCGCGCGCGAAGATTACGATGCGAGTGCCTGGCAGTTGAAGCCGGAGGAGAGGTAAAGGGATGAGCGCGATGCCGGGAAATCTGGGCCAACAGGCCGCTGCCGCGCAAGGCCAGGTTCAGCAGGCTGTCGAGCAGGCGCAGTCTCAAGTGCAGCAAACTGCGCAAGCTGCCATGCAGCAGGCGCAGGCTGCCGCCGGTCAGGTCGCAGACCAGTTGCAGGACTCCGCGCAGAACGCAATCAATAATGTCAATCAGGGCGTCCAGCAAGCTTCTCAGCAACTTCAGCAGCAAGCTCAGCAGGCTCTCAATCAAGTTCAACAGGAGGCACAACAAGCAGCGCAACAGGCTCAGCAAGCTGTTCAGAACGCGCAACAACAGGTCACGCAGGCCGTAGACAATGCCGCGAACCAGGCCACACAGGCAGCGCAAGCTGCGGCGAATCAGGTTCAGCAGGCGGCGCAGCAGGCCATCAACGCAGCACAGCAAGCCGGGCAGATGGCTGCCAACGCCGCGAATCAACTTCAACAGCAGGTGGCCGCAGCAGCGCAACAGGCCGTCAACACAGTCTCGGACGCAGCGCACGCAGCCTATCAATCGGTCAACGACATCATGTCGCAACTGCAAGGCGGCGCAAATGATCTGGGCCAACAGCTTCAGAACGCTGTGGGCAACGCGATGAACAATTTTCCTGACAGCCCGCCCTCGCCAAATCTCCCGTGCCCGCTATCTCAATCGCCCTCGCAGATTATTCAACAGGCGCAGCAGTTGCAAAACCAGATTCCACAACAGCTACAGCAGGCGCAGCAGACAATACAGAATGCCGCGCAAAGCGCTTTCCAGCAGGCGCAATCGGCAGCGGGGCAGGCCGCCGATCAATTGCAGAACGCTGCGCAGGATGCAGCCAACACAGTCAACAACGCCACGCAACAGGCCGTCGAGCAGGCAGAATCGGCGGCGCAACAGGCTCTGGATCAAGTACAGCAGGCGGCGCAGCAAGCGCAATCGGCAGCGCAATCTGCGAGTAATCAAGTTCAACAGGCAGTGCAGAACGCGCAACAACAGGTCAATCAGGCTGTCAACGAGGCTGCGAATCAAGTGCAGCAGGCTGCGCAGCAGGGCGCGCAAGCCATGCAGGATGCCGCACAGCAGGCTTCCAACATGACCGAGCAAGCGCAGCAACAAGTCGCCGCAGCAGCGCAGCAGGCGGCCAGTTCAGTTGGTGCAGTAGCTAACAGCGCTCTAGGTGCAGCTAATAATGCTATGTCGGGACTGGGCATGTGAGCGCGCCTCGCGCTTCATACGGTTTAAGTGGTGACTGATTTCCGAAGCAGAACGCTTTCGCCAGCGCTCATTTCATGAACGCTTGCTCTAAGCCGAAGAGCCTTCTTTAATCTTCTATGACACCCACACATTCTGCATACGCTTGGCATGCGCTATTGCCAAGTGCGCTGTTAATCTTTATCTTTTACATATCAGTTCCGGCTTTGTAGCTCTACTCATTCACCTTCTGCTGGCGGGGAAGCAGTTCGCGTAAGGTTCGGTTTCGATGCGCCTTATTCTTGAAGTCGTCACAGGCACTCTGGCCGGTAATAAAATCGTGGCCGAGGAGCACAGTGTCGTTCGCATAGGCCGCACGAACAAAGCTGACGTAGCCACGCAGGACACTTTCATGTCCCGCGAGCATTTCTCCATAGAGTGCGATGGCAAGGTCTGCCGCCTGCGCGACCTGAGCAGTCGCAACGGCACAGAGGTGAATGATGAAATCGTAACCGACGTGGTGCTTAAAGAGGGCGACCGTGTTCACGCCGGGCACACGGATTTCATCGTTCACATCGAAACGGGCGCTGAAGAGGCAGAGCAGCCAGTACCTAAAGAACTCGCTGACACAATACCTCCGGCACCGCCGGATGAGCAGCAAGCTGAAGATAGAAGAGAGACTGTAAAGTATGGCGCGCTTCCTGTAGAGCTTCAGCCTTCCGAGCAAGTGACGCCTTCAATCGCGGCTGTTCAGCCTCCTTCTGCTGAAGCCGAAGTGAAGAGAGAGAGTAGCGACGATGCTCAGGTCTCGAAAAAATTAGCCCAACCGCCAGCGCCAGAACCTGTCGAACCCGAACCCGTTGCGCCTCATCCTCCTGCTCCACAAATTGTCCGGCCAGCGCCGACTCAGGAAGATATGGAGCAATCGCTCGCTTCTTATGAAGCCGCAACTCCTGCGGGGCGACTGCTGCACATCCTTCGTCGTCAGCCGGAGCCTTTAATGGCGCTATTGGACGGCGCGCACGAACCAACGGTGCTTGATCTGTTGCGCAGCTCGGGCGAAGAGTTTCAGTCTCTCTACAGAGATGAGAAGAACGCGAAGGTAGCTCCGTATCTTGTCAGCCTTCCGCCAAAATCTTTGCTGCTCAAACGCATGACACGCGAGGGCTGGGGCAAGGGCTGGGGAGTCTATCTAACCTGTTCGCTGCCGCTTGGTGGATTACGCGAATACTTTCGCAAGACTCTGATGATAGCTACGCCGGACGGAATGGAATTCTTCTCGCGCTTCTACGATCCACGCTTCTTCCGCAACTTTCTGAACGGCTGCACAGCCATAGAGGCTGACAAGTTTTTTGGGCCAATCATCTCTTACCTCATGGAAGACGAGAGACCCGAAATCCTGTTGCAGTTTACGCGCACCTCGCGCGGCGCGGAGAAGAAGGGACACCTGCTGTCAATGCCGGAATAGTGAAGCCACCGCAAGCGCCTCAATATTAAAGAAGCATCTGACGCCCGAATCCGGCCCGCCGACGATACGACACAACTCAAGTCCCAGCATCCAATCTTGATGAAAGCCAAGCTTAGGCGGGTTGGGTTGATGAGTTATTATGCTGCGCTTTGATGCACAAGATGGGCATAGGATTTCAGACTCAACTTCCAGATTCAATCCATTGCAGAAAGAAGTGTTCAACTTCATCACGAGACAAATTTCCGGCAGCAATATCCAAAACAGTCTGACAATTTGCTCGTTTGTCGTATTCAAGCGAGCGCCATTGAGTTCAAGAAAGATTTCAGAAACCGCCGCCGCAATACGCTTGTTCCCATCAATAAAGGCATGTGTTTGGGTCAGGTGATAGGCATAAGTTGCCGCACAAGTAGCAAGATCAGCATTTTCGTAATATTCACGATTCTCAGCAGCAACTAGCGCCGATTCTAATGCGCCTTCATCCCGCAACCCGTGACTGCCGCCGAACTCTTCGATCAATCAAGCGTGAATATCGAGCACCTCTTGTTTACGCGGAAATAGAAATGGCAATCTTTATTCCGCTCCTTTGGCTAATTCTTCGTATGCGCTTCGACGGCGTTCAAATACACTTTCGGTTGCCGCACCAATTTTCTGTGCACGTTCAGCCTCATCCAATGACCGCAGAATCAAAGTACGATCGACAGTAGACACATCAATCTCATCTCCATCATTGACACCCATCATGTCCAACATCTCCTGCGGCAATAATAACGTGGCCGGATTTTCCGAAGCTGTAATTCGTTTGCGCGACATAGGAACGCTCCTTTCACAGAAATTGTAAGTGTGATTTCGTATAAAATAAAGCTAGCCCCGCGCAACATAACGCTTATTAGACAGCCATCGGCAGTCTAATTATGCAGAAGAGGCATATTATACCGTTGACTATTAATAACGGAATACAGTTTGAATGACGCTTAGAGCTAGTTGACGAAACGGCGTAGCTGGATGCTGATGGCGAAGCCTATGGCGATGAAGGTGGCGAGGACGGAGGAGAGTCCGGCGCTCATCAGTGGTAGCGGCACACCTATGACGGGAAGCATGCCTACGGCCATGCCTATGTTTAAGAAAAGTTGAAAGGCAAGGCCGCCCACCACAGCCATGATGACTATCATCCCTGTTCTATCGGGCGAGCGGCGAGCGCCCGTAATCAGGCGCGAGAATAGAACGGCGTAGGCAAGCAACAATAGCAGGCAGCCTATGAAACCTGTGTGCTCGGCTGTGACGGCAAAGATGAAATCCGTGTGCGGCTCAGGCAGAAACTTCAGGCTGCTCTGCGAAAAGTCCGTGCCCGTGTTAGAGCCTGAGAGTCCTCCCTTGCCCACAGTCACGATTGATTGCCATGTGTGATAGCCGAAGCCGCGACGGTCAGCGTTCTCAGGATCAAGAATCACGTTGATGCGCTCAAGCTTGTAGCCGTGCAGCACGCCCGTCTTCACGCCAATAGCGTAGGCCAGCGGCGCGCCCGCTATGCAAAGCACCAGCGCCGCCACGACAATCCACATGCGCATGGATGAGAGGAAGAGAACTACGGCGAGCAGCGGAAAGTAGGTGAGCGCCTGGCCTGTGTCTGGCTCAAGCAATATCAGCCCTACGGGCAGCAAGAGTATGAGCGCGCCTACCAGCATCTCTTTGACGGTCAGGTTTCCATGTCGCGGCTTTCCGAAGTAGTGCCCCAGCATCAGCACGACGGGAATCTTGACGAACTCCGACGGCTGGAACTGGCCCAACGCGGGAAGCTTTATCCAGCAACGCTGGCCGTTGATCTTCATGCCTATGCCCGGAATGAGGACTATGACGAGAAGCACCAGACCGAAAATGTAGAACGCAGGAGCGATGTTGACTAACTTGCGATAGTCCGTGAACGACACTGCTATCATGGCTACGAGCGCGACGCCCAGACCTATCAACTGCTTCTGCCAGAAAGTCTCTGTAGGCTGCGCGTTGTGAATCTGCAACGTGCCGAATCCAACGATCAGCACCGCCAGCACCGCCAGCAGCCAGTCGAAATCACGAATCTTACGCTTCTCTAAAATCGCAACCATAATTCAAGTGATAAGTGATGAGTGATAAGTGATAAGAAGGAACTAAAGCTGTTCTCTCATCACTTATCACTCATCACTCATCACTGCCTTTTTACTGTCTTCTCAACTGCGCGACCTGCTGAGCGCCGGGCGGCACTTCGTTTCGCGTCTTGCGGTAATAAACGTCATAGATGGCGCGTGCCGCCGGAGCCGCATACTGTGAGCCGAAGCCCACGTTTTCGACGAGGGCGAGCACGGAGATTTCCGGCTTGTAAGCGGGCGCGTAGGAGATGAACCACGAGTGGTCTTTCCTCTCGCCAACATCTTCGCCTAATCGCGCGACCTGAGCCGTTCCTGTCTTGCCCGCAATCTCGAATCCCGCCATCTTGATCTTCGCGGCTGTCCCGCCGTTATTTACCACGCCCCACATGCCCTGCACTATCAACTGATGCTGGTCTTCCGGTATCGGTATGATCTTCGGATTGGGGCGGTCGAAAGTGCGCGCAGGTCTGTAGTCGGGCGAGTTTGGATCGCCTACTGCTCGCGCCTCTCTCAGCAGGTGCGGCACGTAGAGTTTGCCGCCGACGCCGACGCTCGCGATGGCGCGCAGCATAGCCATAGGCGTCACAATGTCATAGACCTGACCGAACGAGGCGTAGACGGTATCAATGTCGCGCCAGTCCGGGTCGTGCGGGTTCATGCGAGCTTTGAATGCGGGCGATGGAGTCCAGCTTACGACTTCGTGCGGCAGGTCTATGCCTGTACGCTTGTTCAAGTCGAATTCTTCCACCATCTGCTCTATGCCGCCAATAGTCATCTTCAATCCCAGACGATAGAAGTAGCCGTCGCAGGATTTCGTGATGGCCGTCCTCAAATCCGGCGAGCCGTGATTGCCCATGCAGCGCGTGAACTTGTTGCCGATCTGTATGCCGCCGCCGCACAGAATGTTCGAGTGCTGAATCGTTATAGCGCCCTGTTGAAGCCCTGCGACGGCCATAGGAATCTTCCACGTTGAGCCGGGCGGGTATCGCCCCTGAATCGCTCGATTGACAAGCGGCGTGCGCGGGTCACGCTGAAGCGCAAGGTAGTCTGCGCGGCCTGCGCGCGTGTTGATGCGCTGCGAGAAGAGATTCGGGTCGAACGTGGGAGCCGAGGCCAGCGCCATGATTTCGCCGTTGTTCGGGTCCATCACTATTATCACACCGCGCTTGGACGGCGTGTTGCGAAGCTGCTCTTCGGCTGTCTCCTGCAAATCCAGATCAATCGTCGTGACTAAATCCTGGCCGGGCTGAGGCTCAACTCTTTCAACCTCGTTCTGGATATGCCCGCGACTGTCAACTATCACTTCACGATAGCCGTCGCGCCCGCGAAGATACTGGTCGTAAACAGACTCAAGACCTTCCTGTCCTATGATGTCTCCGGGTTTGTAACCCGCCTGCTTGTATCTCGGTTGGTCTAGCTGCTCCGGGCTAATCTCGCCAACGTAGCCGAGCACGTGGGCGAGCGTGCCGTTCTCAGGATAACGACGCTGCGGCTGCTGCTCTACGCGCAGAGCGGGGAACTCAAGCTCGTGCGCTTCGACCCATGCGATGTCGCCCGGAGTTGCGTTCTCCTTGAT
>DATHJK010000039.1:0-6322 GCA_035316225.1 Pyrinomonadaceae bacterium | reverse complement strand
AGCAGACATGCGCGCTCAACTCACTCAAGCATTCGAGAACCTCGAAAAAGTGTTGAGCGATGCCGGATATAGCCTGTCAAACGTAGTCAGGCTCAATTACTACACCACGGACGTTGATGCTTTTTTCGCTAGTTACGAAGTAGCCAAAAGCCGTCTGGCAGAAGCAGTATGCCAGCCCGCCAGCACGCTGCTTGGAGTTCAGCGGCTAGCGTTTCCTGAACTTATGGTGGAGATTGAAGCGACGGCGGTGAAGTAAGCTTACGATGCTTTTTCTAAGAATCTGTAGGAGAAGCTCTGCGAGGAATAACCGTACAGTTTTTCAAACAGCTTTCGAGCTTAGTCATGATCACCGTCTTCGTAATGCACCGCCCTTTTCGGCAAAAAGCTGGATAGTCCCGTGACCCAGCCTTCAAATTCAACTGAAGCCATGTGCGAGCGGTCTAGCAGGCGCGGTAGCTGAAACCTGCCGGTCTCCGAAGTGGCAAAGCCGAAGAAGCAGGTCGTAGCGGAAGCCACTTCAGCCTCTTCCAGCCACGGCAGAAATTCCTTGTGGAAGACGCCGCTAGGGTAACAGAAGTGCGAAGCGCGCGCGTCTGTCATCTGCTCAATAGCGCGCCTGTTGTCTTCAATCTCGCGCAAGAATAGATGGCGTTCGAGCGGCGTGCGATGACGATGCGTGTGAAGCTGTATGTCTACGCCTTCCATTGCAAGCTCGCGCACCTCTTCGGGCTTGAGCAGGTGTAATATTCTTTTTGAAAGTATCGCTTCGTAATCAACGCCGAGCGTGCGCGCGAGCGACGACGCAAGCGCATCCTTCTCTTCGGCAGATAACCCGGCTGACCCAGCGTAATTTTTTATAGCCTTAAGCGCTTCCGCGCGCCCCGCATCGCTCGTCAAATCGAGCGCTCTCTCTTCGCCAATCAAACGCGACACGTCAACGACTTTCCCGCTCCCCTTCCAGATAATGTACGAGCAAATTACGTCGAACACCGGGCGATTATATGAAGCGTAGTAGGTGGTCAGGTAGAGCGTGACCGGAAACCCGTATCGCTTGATGATTGGGTGGGCCAACCTGTAGAAATCGTAGAACCCGTCGTCGAAAGTAATCGCAACGCTCTTTTCAGGCAATTGCCCCTCGCGCAGGCGCTCAAGCGCAGAGCCTAATGGGAGCACGTTGCAGCCCAGACGCTTTAGCAAATCCATTCGCTCGGCGAACAGTTCGGGCGTGATGTATAGTCCGGGATTCCAAAGATGCTCGTCTTCGAGCGCGATTCCGTGATAACCAAGAATCAGCAGGCGATTGCGCCGCCAACGGCTACGCGACACGAGTGCGGAAAAGCCAGATGCTCTTGAAGCCCGCAAGACTGTCTGTTTGATTCCTCGAAGCATGAACCGTTCATATAAAGAGCGGGAGCAAGCTTGCTCCCGCCCTCATAGTTGCTCTTCCACTCCTCACTCTTTTTTTCAATACGATATTATGTGGCGGCGGATTCCTGACTTGCCACAGGGAGGCTCGCGCTTTCCACCGGCGCAAGCAGATTGCTCCGGGTCTGTTTCTTCGCGCCCGTAGGAATCGAGAATCTCTTTTCGACAATGATGAAGAGCAGGGTTGCGCTAATCAGCGTCAGACCAAACGCAGGCGGCAGCCCAAACAAAAAAGCCATGACCCCGGAGTCGGACGAGGGAACGATTTTGTGCGCGACGAGCGCGATACCCTTCAGCGTCAGGCCGTGTATCAAGTAGTAAGAATAGCTCATGTTCCCCAGCCAGCGCAGCGGCGTCCACGAAAATATTTTACCCAGCAGCGCGTTCGATGAAAGACACGTCAGGACTAGAAGCCCGAAACTTCCGAAGAGCACAAGGGTGCGATACATCTCTTTGAACCCGTCTGAGTTTGGCAGAGACGAAAGCGTGCCTTGCTGCCCTGTCAGCACGTAAACCATCAGGAAGGTTAAGGCAAGGGCTGCTATCACAAGATAATCGGTGAGCGGCTTCACCCTCTCACCCAGATTGTAAGAGTGCATCGCCTCGAAGAGCAGTATCCCGGAGATGAACATGATGAGACGTATGCGCTCGTCGCCGCTCGCAAAACAGTGCCATGCGTACACGACCGCCAGAGTTAAGAAGAAGAGCACGCGCAAAGCTGGTGTCCATCGCCTCATCGCCAGAAGAGCCACCAGCGCAGGTATGAACAGATAGAAGAAGAACTCGTAGCTCAAAGACCACGAGACCGTGATGATTGGCTGAACGCTAATCATCCCCGGCAGCAGCAGGACGTTTTGCAGTATGTAATAGCCTGCCGCTCCAGCGCCTGCGGGAATTTTGTTCTCCGATGGAAACAGGAGCGACAGCGCGATGTAAATCGCCAGCACACACAGAAAAACAGGATAGATTCTTAGGATGCGTCGCTTTATGAAAGATGGATAGCTGTTTCGTCTTTTGATTACGAGGCCGTAGATGAGGTAGCCGCTCAGCACGAAGAAGAGATCAACGCCCGTGTGGCCTATGCTCCACAGAAAATCCGAGAGCGCGAAGGTGAACGAGCCTTCGCTCATCCAGGGCTTGAAGAGTGCGTGGTAATGTACGAAGAAGACCAACAACACGGCGAAGCCGCGCACGCCCTCCATTTGCAGGCTGCGCTTTGCGCCCGTGCTATCCAGTTCGTAAATGCCCGCCAGCCGCTCGCGGAACGCGGCCTTAAAACTCATCCCCACTCCTTCCCGGCCAGGCCGGTGAAACCATCCCTGAGAAGGTGTTTGTAATCTATCCGAAAAAGCCTGTAAAGAGAATATTAAGAATACCGTGTGAAATACAGAAAGAAGCCCGCCTGAGCGTGGCCTATGATTTCGGTTTCTTTGATTTCGATGCCTTGATACTGTTGCCGCTTTAGACCGTCACGCTCTCGCTGTCGCTATCGGGCACGAGCACGCGCACGCGCTCGCGCAGTGCCATCTCAAACAGCCGCGCTTCTTCAATCTCACCGAACGAGAGCGAGCGCAGCGCCTGTTCTATGCGGCGGCGATAATCTGAGACCAGCGAGTCTGAAACGCCCAGCGTCGCTGCGACCTCCAACTGCGTGGCGTGAACCGGGCTTAAGTAGCAGTGCCAGAGGACGCCTAGCATGCGATTGTACTGCTTGACCTTGCCGCGCACGGACGAGTGCAAACTTCTCAAAAAGTGGTCAACGAAACCCGCAGCTTCTCGCTCGGATTCGCGGCGGAGCAACCCTTCTTCCGGGTTCTCGCAATCGTCAACAGGCTCGAACTGCATGTGGCGCTCGTCATCGTCGTCGCCACCGCCGCCCAGCGGCACAAGATAGATGTCCATTACGGGCAGCCGCGACATCACAAGACTGCGTAACGTGCGCACGTCAACCGGCGAGTCGCATGCTTCCAGAACGGAGATGATTAAATCTTCAAGATCAGAGTTGCTGATTACAACCTGCGAGTCCCCGGTGCAGCCGACCATGCGCGTGTCGCGCTGGCGCACAGGGATCATGTGAACGCGCTGCTCAAGATCGTGGCTCTCGCGCTTCGGTTTGCTCATGTGCCATTCGGCCAGCCCGTAAACGCGCTCGGCAAGTCGCCTGTGCGGCTCGTCGTTCATGCCGGATGAGTCCAGGCGGCGGAAATTCGCGCTCGACTGAATCAAGGTGGAGATGCGGCGCGCCAGACGATAGGATTCCGGGTGACGCTTGCGCAGCTCAGCCGTCAGCAAATTCGTCAATTCTATCTGCCCTATCTCGCACTCAATCTCTGCATCCGTCATCTCCGTATCGAGATAGTGCTGGAAGCGCTCTTTGCTCAGAAGCTGAACGAAGAGTTCCTGCGTCAAATCCGTGTAGGCGCTCTGCGCACCCTCTTCTACTAGAAGACCCGCGTTGCGCGAAGCGCGCACAAGCGGGTGGTGGCTGACGATGCGGTGCAGTTCCGACCATAGACGGCTCACGTCCGAGTTGCGCAGGCTCTCTACCCAGTGCCCGGCTCTACTCTGACGTTCAGATTGGGCGCGCGACCGTGCCGGTTCGCTTTCGACCGTCTTCGTCGTGGAATCTTTGAAATTGTTTCCGGTGGAGTTCACAGCTTTATGAGTTAATGATTACGCAAGGCTGAAAGAAGCGTCAAATATCGTGTAGCGAAAAGATCGGAACTGCTCTTCGTGCGTGAAGGGAGAAGATTGCGCCGCATGTTGCACGCGCTGACCGTTAATTAAGACCGACCTGCAAACCGTCAAGAGGAATTTTCTCTCCTTCTTACAACAGCGCATCCACAATCACTTGCTCGGCGCGCCCCTGTCTTATCCTGCTTTAGCCATCCACGTTTGTCCTGGAAGTGGTCATGACCGAAGGCCATAGAGCAGAGTCTCTCTCTTGCCGGGAAGTTTCTGGCGGGACGTGGGGAATCCGGCGAGCGCTGACAGTGCGATTCGGCGTCATTGACGCTGGATGGCTAGAATCACCTTTCACCGGGAGACGATTAGTGGTGGCGCTCAGTGGCCTTCAATTGAGCCTTGCTGGATATGTCCGCGCCTGATGACCGCGAATGGGAAGTGGCGCGATCATCCATGAAGGGTTTTTCAAGGAGCGCGGGACTCCCTGACCAACAAAAGCGATGTTAACAGCAAAATGATTTTTGAGCAACATCTTTTTACATCGCCCTCAAAATATTGATACAAAATGGAAATAATCGCTCCGAGCCATCTCAAAGTTATGGAAACTTCTGCTCATTCGCACTTTCATCCCCTTGACCAAAAGAAGCGTCTTTGAAGTTTAATGGTAGGCCCGAGGCTCGCCTCTATATCTTGCTCCTTGTTCCTTACCTTGCTACACCTGGACGCTTTTCAGAATTGAGTTGAGCCTGTGGGTTTGTGGATTTTTCGGCAGTGGCCGAACAGTACGGTGAAACCAATGTACCTTTTAAGCTCAAGCGTCTTCTGCAAACAGACCACTTGCCCCCCCTCTGAACTGCTGACTACCTACTGCACGACAAGCACGGTTATCGAGATTGAAAGCTTGATAGAGGAACATCTAGCCGATTGCGACTTCTGCGGGGCAGAGACGCAACTGCTTACAAAATATCCGCCAACTGAGGAAGATTTCGCAACACCGGAAATTCCAGAAAGCCTGCGCTGCCTCGCTGAAGCTATCTTGTGCCGCCATCTTCCAACTTCAGAATTCTTCCAGAGCATCGCCTTTGAAAAAGCGGGCTTGACGCTTACGGATGCATAAGAGCTTAAAGGGAAAGAGGTAAAAGCATAAAACCTTTCTTCCTTCTCCTTTTACTCTTTCTCTTTATCCCTACTCTTCTTTCCCGCCTCCGTACAACTCTTCAATCAGATCGCCGTACTTCTCATCTATGACGCGCCGTTTGACTTTGAGCGTGGGGGTGAGTTCGCCGCCATCGATTGTGAATTCGTCGGAGACGAGCGCAACACGGCGAACGCGCTCGTAATCTGCAAGGCTTGAAGTGAGCGATGCGACCTCGCGCTGAACTATCTTGACCGCCGCCGGGTTTCGGCTCAGGCTCTTGTGCGAGCGCTCTTGAGTTGCTTCGCCCTGCTCCGCCATAGCGCCTAGCAGGGCTTCCCAGTCGGGAACTATTAGCGCGACAGGTTGCTTGCGACTCGCGCCTAACACAACGACCTGGCTCACAAGCCCGCTCTGCTTTATAAGGCTTTCCACCATCTGCGGCGCGATGTATTTTCCGTTCGAGAGCTTGAATAAATCTTTCTTGCGATCCGTGATATAAAGGTGACCGCGCTCGTCTATGTGCCCCACGTCGCCTGTGTAGAACCAGCCGTCACGGATTACCGCCCTTGTCTCTTCGGGCTTCTTGTAGTAGCCCTGCATCACGTTCGCGCCGCGAATCAGAATCTCTCCATCGTCAACGATCTTCACCTCGATTCCGGGGAAAGGAATGCCGACAGAGCCTATCTTGTTTTCGTCCGGGCGATTCGCCGAGACGATGCAGGTTTCGGTAGCACCGTAGCCCTGAAGAATCGGGATGCCCGCGGCGATGAATGCGTAAGAGAGCGTGGGCGAGAGCGCCGCGCCGCCTGAAACGAAATAGCGCAAGCGACCGCCTACGCCCGCGCGCCACTTGGAGAAGATAAGACGGCTGGCAATCTTCTGCTGCGCGGCGAGCGATGCTGGCACAGGCTCGCCCCTGTCTTTCAGTTCCGCGTAGCGTTGGCCCACTTCGAGCGCCCGCGTGAACATCCAGCGCTTCAAGCCTTGCTCAGAAGTTCCTTTCTTGATGATGCGCTGGTAGACCTTCTCGAAAAGTCTCGGCACTGCTGTCATCACAGTCGGGCGCACTTCGCG
>DATHJK010000038.1:0-3028 GCA_035316225.1 Pyrinomonadaceae bacterium | reverse complement strand
GGGGTGTCGTGGATGCGGCTATTCCGCTGTGTGCCGGGCCAGTTTGCGGCCTGCGAAGCGACGCTGAAAGTCCGGCACGTTGAAGGCGGCGATCACGCTCTTGCATCGCACGGCGGGCGGAAGCTGCGTTTGAAACCGGCCTAAAGCGAAAGTTCTCTCGAATTGTCGCCAACGACGACCTACCAGCGCGAGCGTTTCTTCTTCGGTGAACAGCAGCATCGTCTCCGGCAAGCAGCCCAGCGCCTCTACTAAGAACTCATTGCATTCGACGACGCGCACGCCTTGTTTCGTTTCCAGCAACTCGCCCAACGCCTTGCCATAAACTTCGCCCGCGCAGTGAAACAAAAATGTTCTGCCTGTGGCTTCCATCTCTGCCACGCCTTCGTCCATGCTTTCCTGTTGTTCGACGATCATTGGCAAAGAGGTCGCAGATTGGGCGCACGGAAAGCCAAGCTCCTGCGCTAAGGCTTGGGTCAGGGCTGGCGATAAACTGCGCCACTGTGTGCGCCAGCGCGGAGCACGAGCGTCTGCTGCATTGTCCGTTTCGGCGTGTGCCAGAAGCTGTCGTCCCTTCGTCCACACAACGCGCCGCGCCTGTCCGCCTAAGAGAAAAGTCGTGCCTGTCGGCGCGACCTGTTCGAGATAGCCGACGCGCCGTCCCGTGATGTCGTCAACGACGACAGCCGCCTCGCGCCCGCTCTCAGAGAGATTGCTGTACAGCGTGCGCTCTTCGTAGAGTTTGTGCCACTGCGGGCCGGGACGCAACGCCGTTCCACGCGCTGGCAGGAAGAACCCTGTGTCAACCAAGTGATCTACGATCTGTGTGTATTGCTGCTCGTCCAGCAACGGCTCGCCCTGCGGTGAAGTGAAGAGATGATAAGCATGTTGCGGCTCAATCTCGCCGTGCGGAGTTTGTTTGAGGTAAGAGCAGAGTTGCTGTACGACGACGGAAGGCCGAAACATCAGGCCGCTCTCAGAGCGCAGCAACGCGCTGGCCGAAGTTTCACCCGCGCCGTTTGAGTTTCGCGCGGCACGAATGAAAACTTGAAAGAGCGCCTGCTCTGTTGCCGTGCGATAGAAGCAAGCGACAGATGTTCGTGCGGTGCGCCGGTTACCGCGCCCCAGTCGTTGCAGAAACGAACTAAAATTATCTGGCGGGCCGATGAGCAGAATCAAATCTACGTCACCGATGTCTATGCCGAGTTCGAGCGTCGAGGTAGCTAAACATAAAGCGGCTCCGGTGCGCGCAAACTTTTCTTCCACCGCGTGACGAGCACGCGCGCTCAAGCTCGCGTGGTGAACCAGGACTTCATCGCCGAAAGGGGCGCTGCTGCGCAAAAGGTAAGCCCACTCTTCGCATTCCGCGCGGCGCTGGCAAAAGGCCAAAACCTTTTTGCTGCCACGCTCCCGCAACTTGGCAAAGAGTTCACGCAACGCCGCGGGGCCGGTTAAAGGCAGAAGTTCGGCGTCGAGCGCGCGCCCGTTTTCTGCCTGAATCAAAACAGGGTTCGTGAAGTAACGCGCCGCGATGATGACGGCATCGGGCATCGTCGCTGACAGAGCGCAGAATTGCACCTCATCGCTCGTCGCATCGCCGCGTGAGCGTGCGAAAGCGCGTATGCGCCGCAGACGATTGAGCAGAATACGTAGCTGATCGCCGCGCGGCTTGTCGTCGTAAAGATGCAACTCGTCCAGCACTACGGCGCGCACATCGCACAGCACACGCGGTCTGTTCGCCAGCAGCGAATCCAGAGATTCAGGCGTCGTGATGAGAAACTCCGGCGGGCGCGACCAGTTGAGCGCAGGTTCGTCGCCGGTTTTGACGGCCATGCTGATCGCCAGTTTCCTGAGCGGCTCATTCAAGCGCCGCGCCATGTCGCGCGACAACGCCCGCGTCGGCACGACATACAAAAAGCGCAGCCTCGTTGTCTTTGTGTCTTTTGCTGTTCGCCGCGAGTTCTCTTTTGATCGTTGCTGAAGATGGCGTTCTAGCATCGGCGCTAAAGCTGCCTCCGTCTTGCCGCTGGCTGTAGGTGACGCTAACACACAATTGCGCCCGGCCAGCAGCGGCGCAAGCGCCCGCGCCTGAACCTCCGTCAAACGCCCGAAACGAGCCAACAGCGCGTCGAATGTGTGGGGGAGTCTTTCCATTGCGGAATGCGGAATTCGGATTGCAGATTTATACTGGTTCGTCATCCGCCCGGTTAAATTTAGAAGTCAAGTTTCATTACCACG
The DNA here is from genome assembly GCA_035316225.1 of Pyrinomonadaceae bacterium. Classification (GTDB taxonomy): domain Bacteria; phylum Acidobacteriota; class Blastocatellia; order Pyrinomonadales; family Pyrinomonadaceae; genus 3-1-20CM-3-53-8. The sequence continues at coordinate 793 of DATHJK010000038.1, read as the reverse complement.
CCAATCCGCATTCCGAAATCCGAAATTGTCACAGCAGCGCATGGCGCAATTCGACGACGGCTTGCGTGGCATGGTAGTCCTTGTGCGCGTAGCAGAGGTCAAAGATTTCGACGGCGAGACGAATCACTTGGCGCAGGTTGATGAGATTGCTGTCGAGACATTCAAGTAAGCCCTGCGCGACATCCAGAAACTGTTCGCTGTTATTGTATGCGTAAGCCTGACGGTGCAGGACGTAGAGCCGCGCCATCAATTCATCGAGCGCAGTGGGCGGCAGGTATTTGTTCAGGGCCAGTACTTGATCTTCATCGAGCCAGCGGCGGTAATCGAACGTGTTCGCGGAGGGCGTGACGGCAAAGAGTAGCAACAGGTGACTGTCTGCGGTCAAACGAAAAGAGTGCGCGCGATGCTGGTGTTGCAAGTCGCTTTCGTTAATACGGCTGCGCGCGCCGAGCGCGGTGTAGATCAACGCCTTGAAAAAGTTGTTGGCACGTTCCTGCCCACGCTGGTTGAGCAGGCTGTAATGTTCGGATTCGTCAATGAATACGGCTAGACCTGCGTAACCCGCTTCGGTCGCCAGCCAGCCCCAACCGTTGAGCAGGTAGCAGTATTGATCTGCCGCCGTAGTCACCTGCGAAAGCGAAGGGATCGGAAATTCTTTGCTCTTGATCGCCACCGCATCACGAACGGATTTAATGAAGACTTTCTCGCCGGACATCCAATCGAGCAACACGTCAAGAGCCTCGCCCGGTTGCTCGCGCATGAGCGAGTAGTTGTGCAAGGCAGATGCGAAGAA
>DATHJK010000037.1:0-2283 GCA_035316225.1 Pyrinomonadaceae bacterium | reverse complement strand
GAAGGCGGCATAGCGGGGTTCGCAGAGCCAGGCCCGGAGCATTCGCATTCGCCGCAGTCGCAGTACGAGATGAAAGCGTTCAAGGTAATCGAGAACGATGTCGTGATAGAAGACATCTGGCAGCAGGCGCAAAGCGCAGGGTTCACGGACATCAAACTCGCCATCTTCAACGTGCCGACGTTTCATCTTGGTCTGGATGACTTCAACGATTTTCTGGCTGGCGGCACCGAGTTGCAGCGCTGGGCAGAGGCCACACGCGCGTTCTTGCAGAACCAGAGAAACTTCTTTCTATACAGAGGCGAAGAGGTCATCTCCGACAGCCGATTCCGCGCGGGGCTTGTGGGCGAGATAAAGATTGCTCCTGAAACTTTGAGCGCGCGTGAGGGTGAGCCTGTTATTGCTCAGGCTACTATCACGAACACGAGCAAGTCTCTATGGCTTCCGAGAAGCGCAGGGCTTGGCGCGGTTCAATTGGGCTGTCATGTGTATGACGATAATGGAAAGCTGCTTCATCACAGCTACCACTGGGAGGCGCTGACGCCGGGCGAGGGTCGCCCGGTATTGCCGGGACAGACCGTCAGCCCGAAGATTCACATTCCCGCTCTGCCGAAAGGCAGTTATATTTTTGAGTTCGATCTTGTGAGCAACGATGTCTGCTGGTTTGCGCTTAACGGCTCGCCGCAGATTCGAGTCAGAGCGAATGTCAGCTAAAACGCCCGCGCACTTACAGAAAGATTTCAGGGAGATTTCCGGATGGGGTCGCTACCCGCGCGGTCGTGGTCTCGTCGTCCGTCCCGAAACGATAGAAGAGGTCGAGCCGGCAATCTTTGAGAGCGTGATTGCGCGCGGGCAGGGGCGCAGCTACGGCAACGCCGCTATGAATGAGGGCGGCGTAGTGATGATGACGGAAAAGCTTGACCGCGTTATCTCTTTCGACGAACGAAACGGCTGGCTCACAGCCGAAGCGGGAATGACGCTGGATGAAGTCTTCCGGAATTTTCTGCCGCGCGGCTGGTTTCCTTCCGTCACGCCTGGAACAAGGTTCGTAAGCCTCGGAGGGTGCGTCGCCGCAGACGTACACGGCAAGAATCATCATCACGACGGGACGTTCGGCGCGAACGTTAGAGAGATAGAGATTGCGATGGCGGACGGCAGCCGCGTGCGCTGCTCGCCCGAGCGGAACGCGGAACTATTCTTTGCAACGTTGGGCGGTATGGGTTTGACGGGCGTAATCACCGAAGTCACTTACAGGCTCATTCCGGTCGAGAGCGCTTACGTCGTGGTGCGGCACAACAAGGCGCGCGATCTGGACGCATCGTTGAGTCTGCTCGAAGGCGAAGAATGGGACGACCGCTACAGTGTCGCGTGGATTGATTGTCTGGCGCGCGGGCGCGCGCTTGGAAGAAGCGTGCTGATGAGCGGGCATCATGCGCGGCGCGAAGAGATTTCAGGGAAGATTGAAGAGCCGCTGAAGTTGAAAGAGCGTGGGAAACTCAATCTCCCTTTCGATTTCCCGCAGTGGGTCTTAAACTCTCTGACAATCTCCGCGTTCAACCGTTTCTACTATCTATGGCAGGGGGCAAAGCGTGAGCCGTTCGTCACGGACTATGCTACGTTCTTTCATCCACTGGACAGTATAAACAACTGGAATCGCATGTACGGTCGGCGCGGCTTTATACAGTACCAGTGCGTGTTGCCGCCACAGGAGTCTTCGGAAGGATTGCGAAAGCTTCTGGAAGAGTTGGCGCGCGAGCGCCGTGCAAGCTTTCTTGCGGTGCTGAAACGCTTCGGGGCGCAGAATCAGGGCATGCTCTCGTTTCCTATGGAAGGCTACACGCTGGCGCTTGACATGCCTGTGAGCGATGGCGGTCTCTTCCCGTTTCTGGATAGACTGGACGAGATCGTTCTGAAGCACGGCGGGCGCGTTTACCTTGCGAAAGACACGCGCGTTAAGGCGGAAACTTTTCGACGTATGTACCCGCGCTTTTCAGAGTGGGAGCAGGTCAAGCGAAAGGTTGATGCTGAGAACCGCTTCAACTCAGACCTGGCGCGCATGCTCGAAATCGGCACGCAATGAAAAAAGGTTCACGCCTAAAGTTTGTGCCGGGCTTCGTTCGCAGCATTGCTCTGGACGAAAGCGTTCGCGCCGCATGGTTTCCTTTCCTTCTGACGCGCGCAATATTTCTGATTGCGCTGTTGCTGGTCTCTAATCTCACACTGCTTGAGCCGAGCTTCGGCGGCGGCGTGCAAGAGCCTGAAATAACTCTACAGAGCGCGGGCGAG
>DATHJK010000036.1:0-19134 GCA_035316225.1 Pyrinomonadaceae bacterium | reverse complement strand
ATCAGTGTAGTTTGATGTGTCGCAATAAACAGGCGACACCGTTGGCGCGCTCGCACCTTTTTTGAGCGCATTTTTGAAGAGGTTTTGATGGACTACACGACCAGAGAGCTTTTAAAGCGGTACGCGAAACTTGCTTTGGGCCAACCGTTCGCGCCCGTTCTGCTGAACATACTCGTCACTTCGGTCTGCGACATGCGCTGCACGCACTGCTTCTTTACGGACGAATTGGACGACCGCCCGCGCAAGAAGCTACAGATGAAGACGCATGAGATTGAGAAGATTTCCGAGACTTTGGGTGGGAACTTGGGCGTGCTCATACTCGCTGGCGGCGAGCCTTTCACCAGAAAAGATTTGCCCGAAGTTGTGCGCGCTTTCTACAAGAACAACCACCTCGAATCGGTCTACCTGATGTCGAACGGGCAGATTCAGAAGCGAATCATGCCGGACGTTACGCGCATTCTCGAAGAGTGCCCGGATTTGAACGTGACCGTAGCTCTGGGCATTGATGGATTGAAAGGGCAGCACGAGAAGATTCGCCAGAAACCCGGTTCGTGGGATATTGCTATTGATACCGCCCGGCAGCTTCAGCAGATAAAGAAAGAGTATCATCGCCTGGACATTCAAACCTGCACCTGCTTTATGAACTCGAATCAGGACACGATCTTCGAGTGGTACGACTTTTTGAAATACGACCTGAAGCCGGACAAGGTTAACTTCAATTACATTCGCCCTCCGTCGGCAGACCCGGTTGAATTGGACATAGACCACACTCGCTACGCGCGGCTCGCGCAGATGATTGACGACGATTCGCGCCACGCCGCCATCAAGAATAATTACGGCGGCGATGCAGGGTTCTTCAAGGCCGCGATTGACATCTACATGCACGGCCTGATTGCGAAGACGAAAGAGGAGCAGAAGGCGCAATTGACCTGCTACGCCGGAACTGCTGGCGCGGTTATCTATGACGAAGGCACGCTCTCGTCCTGCGAGAATCTTGAGCCAATTGGAAACTTGCGGGAATACGACTGGGACTTCCAGAAAATCTGGCTCTCGCCAGCAATGAAAGCGCGCCGCAAGCACGCAGCCAACGGCTGCTACTGCACTCATGAGTCGAACTGTTATTACCCCAGTCTGCCTTTCAACCCGAAGCACCTGATTCAGATCAAGCGGTTAGAAAAGGAGATGAAGAAGGCTAGCCGTCAGATTGGGCGCGAGGGTGAGCAGGCGGACGGAGTTGCCGTTAAAGCGTAAGAATGAAAGATGAGATTTCAGATTTAGAATCTCATCTTCCGAACCGGTTTTCATCTATGTTTCGTTCGCGTGTCCCAAAAATTCTGATTATCTCGTCCGACACAGGCGGCGGCCATCGCTCGGCTGCGGCAGCAATCGTCGCGGGCGTGCAGAAGTTTTTTTACGGGCAATCTTACGCCGTGCGCGTTGTTCGTGCGATTGAAGAGTCGCACCACATTACAGCGAAGCTGGTCAGAGTTTACAACTGGGTGCTGACCAACAGGCAGCACTGGATGAAATATCTCTACTGGGCTGTGAACCGCTTTCGTCCTGAGACGAGAGAGTTTTTCTACAAGCGTACCGTAGTATTTTTACAAGAGATGTTCGAGCGATGGTGCCCGCACATCGTCGTTAGCGTTCACCCTCTCACGCAACATAGCATCGCGCGTGTTTTGAAAGAGTTGAAACTCGCAGACAAAATTCCGCTTGTCACAGTAGTGACAGACCCTTGTTACGGATTCTGGAAAGGCTGGGCTTGCGACGACGTTTCGCTTTATCTGGTTGCTGGCGAAGAAGCGCGCCAGCAGCTTATTGATTACGGCATCGCGCCCGAGCGTATAAAGATTTCAGGGATGCCCGTGCATCCGAAGTTCAATTTTCCGGGCGAGCAGGCTGCGCAGGCTGCGCGCAAGGCTCTCGGCCTGGACCCTGAAAAGTTCACGGTCTTTGTCAACGCAGGCTGGGCGGGCGGAGGAAACATCCCCGGAATCTTCAGCGAGCTTGTGCGAGGCGAGTTGGACGTGCAGGCAATCTTTCTTGCAGGGAAGAATGAAGAGCTTCGCGCCGAAGCGGAATCGCTCGCCTCTCAAGCGCCTTTCCCTGTGAAAGTCATAGGCTATTCCGATCAGGTGGAAGAGTTGATGCGCGCGGCCAACGTGATGGTTTCAAAGCTTGGCGGCCTTACCACATTTGAGGCTCTGGCGTGCCGTCTGCCAATCATAGCGGATGCAACCACGCCGCCTATGCCGCAGGAGGCAGGCGCGGCCAACATGATAGTAAAGCGCGGCGCGGGTGTGCTTCTTCAAAAAGCCTCGGACATCGTTCCTGTCATTCGCCGTATGGTTGAGGATTCAAAACATTACGCGGCCATGCGCGCGGCAACTGTTGGGCTTGCGATTCCCAATTCGACCAGAAGGATTGTTGAAGAGATAGCAGCACTGATACCTCAGCCGGTGATGACCCACGAAGAGCCTACGGTGGTGGAAACAAACGCAGTGTAGAAGCTATACCGTAAGCGGGCGGGTTCGAAGAATTCAAGGCCGGGGTTTTCCTGCTATTTAGTTTCAAATTTGAGCCGCTACCAGCTATACTCTCACGTTGACGCGAGACGCCGATTCGGGTTTTAATCCACGAAAGAAAATTCTCAACAGTCGGCCCGCTCCGAAAAAAGCACGGACGCGGGTTTTTTAGGGAGAAGCATAAAGTTGAGCCTTTTGCTTGAAGGGAAGCGTGCGTTTGTGACGGGCGGCACGCGCGGCATTGGACGCGCAATCTGCGAGGTCATCGCGCGTGAAGGCGCGGACGTGGCCTTTAGCTTCAACGCCCGCGATGATTTGGCCGAAAAGGTCAAAGCCGTAGTTGCCTCGCATGGCCGCCGTGCACACGGTTTTAAGATTTCTATAACCGACCGCGTTGGGATGAAAAAAGTTACGCGGGAACTGGTTGAAGAGTGGGGCGGGATCGATATTCTAGTTAATAACGCTGCTATTAATCGCGGCGACAACTTCGCTACGACTACGGACCGCGCTTGGGACGAAGTAATCAACACAAACGTGAACGGCCTCTTCGCCGTCACCAAACCAATCTACAAACAGATGATTCGCCAGCGCGGAGGAATGATTCTAAACATAACTTCCATAGGAGCAATCCGCTCTCTTCCCACCTCGGTTCACTACGCCACTTCCAAAGCCGCGATGATAGGCTTCACCAAATGTCTGTCGCGCGAGGCCGCGACCTTCGGCATCACCGTCAACGCCATCGCAGCGGGCATCTTTGACACAGACCTCGCTCACACGCTGCCGGACAGACTTTTGCAGATGCACGACCTTTGGGTGTCACGCGGTCGCCTCGGTCGCCCGGAAGAACTAGCAGAGTTTGCGGCCTTCATGGTCTCTGATCGCAACAGCTTCATGAACGGCGAAGTAATCATAGTCGACGGCGGCGGCGTGACTTAGAGTAACCTTTCAACTCTGCCATATAAGCTTTACTTTGTGTTCTCGTTATGAGAACATATTCTTGCTTGAAAATGTGCTACATACATTTCACGCAAACTAAAGGGTTACTCAAAACCAATGGCAGCTTTGAATTAAAGCCAAACTTAAACCAAAACCCACAACCAACTTAAGGAGAAGAATGATCATGAGCAGGAACACAATATTAATCATAGGAGCGGATGGCAAATATGAACGTCATAAGCTACAAGAAAATCCGCGAGTTTATTTTGAGACACTCGGATGCTGATGCAGGATTAAATGCGTGGTATACAACGGCTAAAAAGGCAAAATGGCAAAACCTTGCAGAAGTTCAGCAAAGGTATTTACACGCTGATTTAGTAGGGCGTTACACAGTTTTTAATATCAATAAAAATAAATATCGGCTAATAGCCAGAATTGTCTATAGAAGCCAAACTATATTCATCCTAGATATTTTTACACATGAGGAATATGACGACTGGAAAACATGAGTGCTTTAGTAATAAATCCCGCTCGATATAAAAAACTTCTTTCGAGAGCTATGCCAATAGTAATCGAAACGGAAGAAGAAAATAATCGTATGCTCGCTGAAGTTGAAAAGCTGATGGCTAAAGGCGAAGATTTGTCTCCTGAAGAGGACGCATTATTGCGCCTTATGGCTACGCTTATTCAAGATTTTGAAGAGAGGTTTTATAAGCCCGGAGAAGCTACACCTTTAGAAATACTGCTTCATCTAATGGACGCACGCGATTTGAAACAAAGTGACTTGTTAGAGGTCTTTGGCTCTAAAGGCATAACTTCTGAGGTCATTAACGGCAAGCGTAGTATTAGCAAGGCGCAAGCTAAAGCTTTGGCTAAATTCTTTGGCGTATCCATCGAATTATTTATATGACTCAGAATGAATTATTGGATGATTATTTTAATGGCTGTTTTATAATACCAAGTAGCCACGATGCTAAGAAAAGCGCAAAGCTCGCAAAGAAGTTTGACTGCTATCGGTTTCAAATCAGCCTTTAAGTTTTGTCTCCAACTCTGCAATCCTTTTTTCCAGAGCGCGAATGGCGCGTGGGACATCGCCGAGTTTTCTGAAGACGGCTGCTGCGCGCGCGAACTCGCGGTTGTCTATTGCAGGAGAGCCGCAGGCGAGTTTCCCGGCGGGAATATCGTTGTGAACGCCGCTCTGCGGGTAGAGCATAGCATCGTCGCCGATTGTCAGATGGCCTCCGACGCCCACCTGCCCTGTTAGCACAACTCGTTGTCCAATGTGAGAACTGCCGGCAAGCCCCACTTGCGCGCAGAGCAGCGCATCATCGCCAACCTTGCATGAGTGGCCCACCTGCACCAGATTATCAATCTTCGCGCCGCGCCCGATTCTTGTTTCGCCCACAGACGCTTTGTCAATCGTACTGCAAGCTCCTATCTCTACATCATCCTCAATCACTACGCGCCCCGTCTGCGGAATCTTCAGCCAGCGCCCCTCTTCGTCCTTTGCGTAGCCGAACCCGTCCGAGCCTATGACGGCATTGTTGTAGATGATGACTCGCTCGCCTATTTCCGTTCCCTCGCGCACGGAAGCGCCCGCGTGTATGGTCGAACCCGCGCCGATTCGCACGCCGTCATAAACCGTGACGTTCGGGTGTATGCGGACTCCTGATTCGATTACGACATCGCGTCCGACAACGACGTGAGCGCCTATGAATGCGTCATCCGCAACTTTCGCCGAAGCGTCAATGACCGCTGTTTCGTGAACCGAAGGAGCGATTTCAGGCTCAGGATGAAAGAGTCTCAGGGCGCGCGTGTAAGATAGGTAAGGGTCGCGCGCGCGCAGCACAGCTATCTCATGCTCGACTTCCATCTCTTCGCCGACATAGATGGCCGAAGCGCGCGTTGTCTGAACTCTCGTCGTGTAGCGTGGATTTGAAAGAAAAGTGACTTGGCCCTCCAGTGCGTCGTCCAGCCCGGCAGCGCCTTCAATTTCAATGTCACCAGATTTTTCGTCAACGTTTGCGCCGGTAAGGCGCGCAAGTTCTCTCAGCTTCATGCATGGAAGTTTACAGCATTCACTGAGGCTCGCGCACGCGCAGTTGATGAAAGTTACATCAGGCTGATCGGGTCAATCTCTATATTGACGGCGCGCGTGTCGCAGCCTTTAGCGGCAGCGTCTGCGAAGCCCATATCAATGACTTTGCGAAGCTGCGGGCGGCTGCGCGATTTGATTAGAATCTGTATACGGTGCTCGCCTCGCAGTCTGGAGAGAGGCGCAGGAGCAGGGCCTAGAATCCTGCACGCGCGAGCATCATTCGCATTATCCAGCGATTCTCTCAGTTGTGCGGCCCATTGTTGCACGCGACCGAGTTCGTCGCCGTGAACAAGAAGAGAAGCGAGCGCGACGAACGGCGGATAGCTCATAGTCTTGCGATGACGAATCTCTTCCTGGTAGAAGCCGAAAAAATCCTGAGCGCAGGCGTGGCCGAGCGCGTAATGGTTCGGGTGAAAAGTTTGCACCAGCACGCGACCTGCGCGACTGCCACGCCCGGCTCTGCCCGCGACCTGCGTAATCAACTGGAACGTTCTTTCCGCAGATCGAAAATCCGGCAGGGCAAGCCCGGCGTCAACCGACACCACGCCGACCAGCGTGACGTTGTGAAAGTCGTGACCTTTGGCGAGCATTTGCGTGCCTACGAGCATGTCAAGCTCGCCCGCGCCGAATTCAAGGATGGTTCGCTCAAAGAGCTTGCGCCGCACCGTAGTATCGCGGTCAAGCCGCGCTATTCTCAAAGCGGGAAACTGTTTTTTAAGAATCTCTTCAATCTGCTCAGTGCCTTCGCCTACAAAGTAGATGTAAACGCCGTCGCAGTTAGGGCACTTCGACGGAGTGGGTCGTCGGAAGTTGCAGTAATGGCAGACGAGGCTACGCTCGCTGCGGTGAAAGGTGAGGGTCACGTCGCAGTTGGGACAGTGTATGGATTCACCGCACGAGCGGCAGAGTACGAAGCTGGAGTAGCCGCGACGATTCAGAAGTATGATGGATTGCTCGCCGCGCTCGTGCGTCTCTTCAATCGCCTTCAGAAGCTGCTCTGAGAAGACAATTGGTTTCCCTTTTTCCGCGAACACCGCACGCATGTCAATTATCTCCGCACGCGCCATTGCGCGGTTGGCTATGCGATTCGGCAGGTGCAGATAGTTGTATTTGCCTGTGCGCGCGTTGTGATAGGTTTCAAGGGAAGGCGTGGCAGAACCTAGCACAACGACGGCTGACTCTTTCTTAGCGCGCACGATGGCAGTATCGCGCCCGTTGTAGTAGGGCGATTCGTGCTGGCGGTAAGAGGTCTCGTGCTCTTCGTCAACTACGATGAGGCCGAGGTCTGAGACGGGAGCGAAGACTGCGGAGCGCGTGCCGATGACGACGCGCGCCTCGCCTCGCTTCAACCGGCTCCATTCATCAAACCTTTCTCCGGTCGTCAAAGATGAATGAAAGATTGCCACCTGATCGCCAAAATGTGCGCGCAGGCGGCGCGAGAAGACGGGCGTGAGCGCAATCTCGGGCACGAGCATCATGGCGGAGCGCCCGTGATTGAGCGCCGCGTTCATTGCGCGTATGTAGATTTCGGTCTTGCCGCTTCCCGTCACCCCGTGAAGAAGAAAGGCTGCGTAATCGCCCTCGTCAATTTTCGTCTCAATTTTTTTCAGAGCATCCGATTGCGCTTCGGTCAATCTGAGGTCATTCTTTTCAGGCAACACAGCGTTCGCCAGAGGGTCGCGCCGGACATCGCGCACGTAGGTCTCTACGATCCGACGCTTCTCCAACGTCTGAATCGTCGAAGCGCTCACGTTCGCTCTGTCAACAAGGTCGGCGAAAGCCGCTTCCCCTCCTTCGGCCATAAGCTGTTCTATTATTCGACGCTGCGCGGCAGTGAGCGCGCGCGCGGCGTCGGGCGCTGCGTGCATCTCAGGCGGAAGAAGGCGCACGGCCTTTCTTCTTTTAGCCTTCGCTGTAACAGTCCGCGCGCGATGAGTGATACGAATCCACCCGACTCTTTCAAGCTCGCGTGCCACCACTCGCGCGCGCGCTTCTCCCACGTGCTTTGCTATCAAATGCAGACTTGTCTCTCCCGCATCAGCAAGCGTTCTCAGCGTCAAAGCTTTCGCCGTAGCGGATCTCGAGTGCGGCAGACGCGCCAGTTCGTCGCGCCCTTCTGAAGTGATGGAAAGAATCTGTTCGACAGTAGCGTTCAAGCCTGCGGGCAGCGCGGCTTTTAAAACTTCGCCCCAAGGCGCGGCGTAGTAATCCGCGACCCAGCGAGTTATTTCCATAATTTCCGGCGTCAGCAACGGCTCTGCATCCAGCAACTCTTCCGCGTCCTTAATCTCTGCATCCCGTAGCTCCGCCGCAGGATCGAGTTCGCTTACCAGCGCGACGACGTAGCCCGTCACTTTCTTTCTACCGAACTCGACGAGAAGACGCGAGCCTACGCGAACTTCGCTTCGGGTGGAGAGGGGCAGGCGGTAGGTGAACGTCTGCGACAAGTGAAGCGGGATTGCAACTTCCGCATAAGCGGGCGCGAGGCTCGAATTAGCGCCGCTTCGGTTCTGCATTGAAATCTCTTTTGATATTTGCTGCACCGGGAAGTTAGCGTGTATGAGAGAGTCTGTTCAAATGTTTATTACTGAAGAGATATTAACAGAGTCAGGATGAAAGGTAATCCCTCACTCTCTTCATGTCCTCCCACACCTCGCGCTTCTTCGTTGGGTCGCGCAGCAGGTAGGCGGGATTAAAGGTGGGCATCAGCTTCATACCGTCGTAATCGTGAAACTCGCCGCGCATCTGCGTGATTCCTTTCTTGGTGCGAAGCAGAGCGCGCGTAGGCGTGTTGCCGAAAGCGATAATAACTACGGGACGAACGGCAGCCATCTCGCGGTGTAAATAAGGGATGAAAAAATTCAGAACATCAGGCGTCATCTCGTCGCCCGTAGAGATGTATTTCACAGTGTTCGTCAAGTAGCAATCGTTTCTCTTCAAACCGATTGAGCCTAAAATTCTGTCCAGCATCTGACCGGCTGGCCCCATGAAAGGCTTCCCGGAATTCACATCAGGCGGGCCGGGCGATTCGCCCACGACGGCTACGCGCGCGCCCACGCGCCCTTCGCCGAGGATGAAAACACGTCCGGCAAACTGCGGCATAGCTTTCGCACGGCGCAGCATCTCCTCAAAAATCTCCTCAAGCTTCTCGCCCGGCGTTTCCGTATTTGAATCGAAGAGTGAAGACTGCATAAAGACAGTGATAAGTGATAAGTGATGAGTGATAAGTGATAAGAGAAAGCCAATCTCTTTCTTATCACTTATCACTCATCACTTATCACTAACTTTTGATCTTTCCGTCCAGGTAATCGCGCACCTTCTTCATGTCTTCCCAGCACTCGCGTTTCTTTGAAGGGTCGCGGAGCAGGTAGGCAGGGTGGAAAGTGGGCATGACTTTGATGCCGCGATAGTCCAGGAACTGGCCTCGCATCTTTGTGATGCCTTCTTTCGTGTCCAGCAGATTCTTCATGGCCGTGTTGCCGAGAACGACTATCACTTCGGGGCGAACCACAGCGATTTCGCGCAGGAGAAACGGCTTGCATGTCGCGGCTTCGGCCAGAGTCGGCGTGCGGTTCTGCGGCGGGCGGCAGCGGTTGACGTTTCCTATGAAAACGTCTTCGCGCTTCATGCCTATGGCCTCTATGATTTTGTTGAGCAGTTGACCCGCGCGCCCTACGAAGGGGCGAGCCTGAGCATCTTCGTCTGCGCCCGGCGCTTCGCCGACGAACATCAATCGCGCGCTGCGACTGCCCTCGCTGTTGACGACATGCGTGCGCCCCTCGCTCAAAGGGCAGCGCGTGCATTCGCCTATATCGTTCCAGATGTCTTCCAGCGTTTCGTTCACCTGCGGCAGGCTGGCCTCGTCCTTCGGCGTAATCTCGCCGAAGAGCGTAGGAACCGGCGGCGGCGGCTCAAGCTCAGGAGTTCTTTTCGGAGTTCGTTTAGCCATCTCAGTCAACCCTGTAACATTTTCTGTCGCACCCTTCACAAGCGACTCTGGACGAGCGGACTCGTTTGCGCCCTTTTTCGTCGCAGCTTCCGCGTTACGCCTGAGCGCCTGGCTCAATGGAGCGTCCGGCATCTCTTGCTGCGGTTTTTTAGTCTCAGACTTTACAACAGAAGAGACCGCTGCTTCGTCTCCCGTAAATTCTTCAACGCCTGCAACGCCCAGTTCGCCCAGATAAGAGACGTACTCGGCAGTATCTTCAATAAGAGAGCGCAGTTCTTTCAAATTCGATTCAACTTTCGTTCGTCAATAAATTCGGGCTTCCGATTATAACGTCTAAGCGCGACTAAAAGCAGGTCAGTACCGCAGGCGGTACTGACCTTAAAGTCGTGTGGAAACTTTTTGCGCTCCGATACGCATGCCGCAGACCAGTAAGCCAAGAGCGAAGCCTGCGAGCGCAAGAGTAAGGGGAAGCATAATCAGGGACGTGCGCAGTAGAACAAAAGGCGACATCAGCAGCGCAGCGCCTACGGCTCCGTGAACAATCAATGCCCGCGCGCGCTGCCCCGTTACGATTGACCATTTGCCGTCTTTCCTGAATAGCTCAGAAAAAGCAGCGCCCAGGAATGCCCCGAAGATTGCATCGCGCGCGGCAAGCGGAATCGTCTCCAACACAAATTCATCGTATGGATAGGGCGTATTAGACCATCCCATAGAGCGCGCAAGAAAGCTCAGGCCGACGCTTGTTAGCAGTAGCAGGATTGCGCCCACGATTGCGAACTTACGCACGCGCACGAGTTGCTTGCCGTCGAACGTTCCGTGCTGCACGAGCGTCTCCGCCGTTCTATCAACCATCGCAACGGTCTCTCTGCCCGATTGATTCGTCGAAGGCGCAATGGGCGCGGCTACGGTCGGCGCGTATGCCGAGCCGCCTGCTACGGGCGAAACCGTTGCCGTTGGCCGCGCGATTGGCTCCTGCGTGGACTGTAAGATTTGAGTCTCTCTCTGCTGAGACTCAGCAACCGCGCTGGTCTTTCGAGCAGCCGAAGCAGGCTGGAGAGCTTCAATGAATTCTCTGAAAAGCTGTTGCGTTGATTGCTGGCGATCTTCAGCACGTTTGCTCAAGGCGCGTTGAATCACATGCGACAGAGCAGGAGGAAGGTCAGGCCGAACGGTGTGAAGCAGAGGGGGCTGTGCGACGAAATGTTGCTGTATTATCTGCCCTTGCGTTTCTCCGTCGAAGGGCAGCGTCCCGGCCAGCATTTGATGTAGCATTATGCCAAGCGCGTAAATATCCGAGCGATGGTCAATCGCGTCGCCGCCGAGTTGTTCCGGCGACATGTAAGAGAGCGTTCCGGCAATTCTACTCGCCGCAGCGGCAGAGGATTTGATGACCTTGGCTATTCCGAAATCGAGAACCTTTACGAAGTAGCGGCCATGTCGCCCTAGATGAATGTTCGACGGCTTGATGTCACGATGAATTATCCCGGCATCGTGCGCCGCAGAAAGCGCGTCCGAGATGCTTGCGAGCAGCGGCGCGGTCTCTTCAGGCGAAAGCATCGTGCGAGCGCGCAATTCATCATCCAGTGTGCGACCTTCAAGCCATTCCATCACTAGATATGCGAAGCCAGCCTCTTCGCCTGTGTCTGTGACGGCGACTATGTGCGGGTGCGTTAGCCTTCCTGCGGTCAGAGCCTCGCGCTGGAAAAGCTCGCGCGCTCCGGCGGCGTTGCTCTCTTCTATGTCGGGTTTGAGAATCTTAACGGCGACTGTGCGACCAAGCCGCTCGTCGGTTGCGCGATAGACTGCGCCGAAGCTGCCCGCGCCAGCGAACGCTTCAAGACGGTAACGCCCGCCGAACAACTCGCCAATCAGGCGGTAGGGATCGCGGCGTGGCGCGGGCTTCATCTGCTCACTATTTACGCTCAATGGTCTGTCTTAAGACTCGCGGGTTACTTTGAGAATATGGGGCCGATAAGCACTGGCTCATATTCTCAAACAATGATTCTACTGAATTAAGATTGACGGTTCGTAACAGCCTCGCTCATCAAACGAGACTGCTCACGGTTATGCGAAGCACGCAGGCGCACGACCTCATACAGTATTCGGTCGGCGGCTTCCAACTTTGACATCAAGGGTAGCGCGATAGGCTCTTGATTATCCTTGACGATTAGCGTCACCACGTTCGTCGCAGTGTCAAAGCCAGCGCCTTCGCCTGTTATGTCGTTTGCGACGACCAGATTTAGATTTTTTCGCTCAAGCTTCTCGCGCGCATTCTGAAGTAGGTTGCTTGACTCTGCCGCGAAGCCCACAACTATCAACTCATCATCTCTATTTTTTGAAACTTCAGCCAGAATGTCCGTAGTGCGTTCAAGTTGAAGCGTTATCTCGGCGCTCGTCTTTTTTATCTTTTCCGTAGATAAAGCTACGGGCCTGTAATCCGCAACAGCAGCCGCGCCAATGAAGACGGTCGCGCTTGCTACCTCTTTCATCACAGCCGCATACATATCTTGCGCCGAAACCGTTTTAATCAGGCGAACTCTCGCGGGCGGCTCAGCGCTCGTGACACCTGCGACGATTGTGACTTCTGCTCCTCGCCGCTGCGCTGCAAGGCCAAGCGCGTAGCCCATTCTGCCCGATGAGCGGTTGGAGATGAAGCGCACAGGGTCAATGGCTTCGCGTGTTGCTCCGGCGGTGATTAGAATTTTTTCCCCGCTCAGGTCTTGAGCTTGCGGGGCTTCAGCTTTGCGTAAGATTTCGAGCGCAGCCGCGACGATAATCTCAGGCTCGCTCAATCGTCCCGTCCCGAATGTCCCGCAAGCCATCTCGCCCGAATCAGGCTCTATGATATGCACGCCGTCCGCGCGTAATGTCTCCAGATTGCGCCGGGTCGCAGGATGCTGCCACATAGAAGTGTTCATAGCGGGCGCTATTATGACGGGCGCGGTCGAAGCCAGATAGGTTGAAGATAGAAAATCGTCTGCGATGCCGTTGGCGAACTTTGCGATTATGTTGGCTGTGGCCGGGGCTATTAGAAAAAGGTCAACGGTCTGCGAGAAAGTGATGTGCGCAATCGGGTCTGGATTGTCCGGAGCGTAATCGTCAACGATGACGTGCGCACCCGATAACGCGCGGAACGTTAACGGAGTGACGAACTCGCAGGCTCTCTTCGTCATGCAGACGCGCACAGCGCACCCTGCGCGCTGAAGCCCGCGCAGAACTTCTGCGGCCTTGTAAGCTGCTATGCCGCCCGACACGCCAAGCGCAACTCGCTTGCCAGCAAAACTCTCATCAAGATTGAAATCGTCGGACATGAAATTGACACGCCGTCAGGAGTGAATAAAGATTGTTCGAGGGAAATGTAACACCGCTCGCAAACCGCGCGCAATCTGAAGGCACTGGGTCATTCGTGCTGAGAGGACTTGAGAATGGTGGGTTAATTTGAAGTTGGGATGCTGAGATTCACCACCGAAGACGCCGAAGAGCGCAGAGATTACACAGAGAGTTGAATGTCTCTGTGCTTCCTCCGTGTGCTTCGGTGCCTGCGGTGGTGAGATGTTCACTCATCACTATCAACCCAAACTTAAGCATAGCAACCTTGAGAATAGACAACCCTTTTAACGCGGCTTGTGCTAAACTCTCTGAAAATTAACCCCCGGCAGATTCCAAGTTGAGCAGGTGCAGGAAAGTTATGAAGAAAGCCGGAAGAGCGCACTCGACGCTGGCGCTCGTGATTCTGCTTTTATGCTTACCCGGCATAGCGACTGCGCAGAGCAGACAGAGTTCAGACGCTGAGTTCGGGCCTGTGGTTCGAGCTTATCTGGGCTATCTGAAGAACGAGCAGGAGGTGGTTGACGACCGCGTTAGCCGCCGCGAAGTAACCCGCAACTATTACGTGCGAAACTCGAATCGCATACGCGCGCTCAGGCAGACTGCGATTCGTATTGCGCGCGAAACCCGCAACGATTACTTGCCCGAACTCGAAGCCGTCACCGGAGACGAGTTTCACACGATTTTCGAGAACCCGCCGCGACCGGGAGCTTTCGACGTGGGACAGATTCTAGGCAACACTTTCAGGTTCATAGGCACTGTTCGCTCTGGAGAACTCTTTTACATCTTTGCGCGGTTAGACCCTTACGAGCAGGCCGAACTGATAGAGCACGAGCAGCAGCGTGGAACAGTTGCGAACCCGCAAGCAGGCAATAGCGCACAGCATCAGGGCGCGGCTACGAGCAGGCCGCGCCGTGTGGGATCGCCTTAACCTTTAGCGCCTAAACGGTGCGTAAGATTTTTTGAATAGATGCGCCAGCCGACACTCTTCGAGAGGACGAAAGGGCGGGACGCTAAGAGCGCAGAAGAATTAGCGCTCTACGCGCTCGGCGATTTTCAGGCGCGCGGAAAAGTGCTGGCGGGACGCAATCTTCCGCTTGATCGTCTGCGCGGCGCACTGAAACGCGCGAGCGAAGCATTCGGGGCTGAAGAGTTGAGCGACGAAGAGGCGGTTCGCGCCTTTCAGTCTCTCGGAGCGGAGGTGCATCGTGTGCCGCCTTTCGTCGCAAAGCATCCTTTCCGCGTCATAGTGCCGGAAGATTTAGCCACACGCGCCCTCGAAGCTTTCGAGATGAGGAACGCTCAGGAAGAGTGAATGAAAGTGTGAGGTTTAATCCCGGGTTCATATCCCATCGTTCATGAAACCCTACAACGAAATCTCGCTCGTTCGTGGACTAACGCTCGTACCCGCCACAGCAATCGTAATTGGCAATATCATAGGCACAGGAGTCTTCCTCAAAACTCGTGTGATGACCTGCAACGTCGGCACGCCCGGAAAAGTCATTGCTGTCTGGATAGCAGCCGGACTGCTCTCGCTTGCAGGCGCGCTAACCTACGCGGAGATTGCTGCTTTATGGCCGCGCGCAGGCGGCGAATATGTCTTCCTTCGTGAAGCATTCGGGCCAGCCTACGGTTTCCTCTACGGCTGGATGCAGTTCTTCGTGGCACGCGCAGGCGGCGTTGCCGCTATAAGCATAGGATTCGCAATCTTCTTCAACACTCTGGTGGGTAACTCACTTAATCAGGCCATATTCAGTTTCAATATTTTCGGATGGCAGTTTACGTTCTTACGATTGCAGGCGGTGGCATTGGCTGCGCTCGCTGTAGTTACTCTTATTAACTGCGCTGCGGTCGTCGTGAGCGGTCGGGTCGCAACTTTTCTGACTGCTATAAAGATTCTGGCCGTAGTCGGTATAGGGCTGGGCGCTTTCTTCTACGCACATGGAGATTGGGGCCATCTGTTTCTATCAAGTGCGGGAGGCGCGTGCGAGGGTGTGGACGCGACGGCGCGCTCCGGCCTTGCAGGTTTCGGCGCGGCGATGCTCGGCGCGCTTTGGGCTTACAACGGCTGGAACGATCTCACTTTCGTTTCGGGCGAAGTGAAGAATCCACAGAGAAATCTTCCTCTGGCGCTTATAGGCGGCACCATCGTCGTAATCGTCCTATATCTTTTCATCAACTTCGCCTACTTCTACGTTCTCACGCCGACGGAAATCGCAACCGTGCGAAGCGATTCGTCCGTAGCGATTGAAGTTGCGCTGAAATTCTTAGGGCCTGTAGCCGTAAGCCTTATAGCAGCGGCTTTGATGGCATCGAGTTTTGGGACGCTGCACGTAGGCATGTTGGTGAGCGCACGCCTTCCTTATGCTATGTCGCGCGATAGATTATTCTTCCAGCGACTTGCGCGCTTGAATCCGCGCACGCGCGTCCCCGTAATGGCTCTCCTTCTTCAGGCGCTCTGGACTGCAATTTTAATCATCACAGGGTCATTCGACGTTCTGGCGGATTATTCTATCTTCGCCCTCTGGATTTTTTACGGGTTGACAGCCGCGACCGTCTTCGTCTTTCGCAAAAAATTACCGGACGCCGAACGACCATATAAAGTCTGGGGCTACCCCGTAGTTCCAGCCCTCTTCCTACTGGTCACCGCATGGCTGCTCGTAAACACACTGATGACGAGTCCGAAGCAATCTTTCAGCGGACTGTTTCTGATAGCGCTGGGGCTGCCCGTTTACTTCTACTGGTCAAGGCGAAATCGAACGGGTAATCAGGAAGAGATTGAGCCGGAGTAGCTCAACAGGTGAGTCGTTGATAGTTGATGAAAAAAGCTCCGCAGGGGTTGTGCTGTTCAAAATTTTCCGAAAGCCTCTTACTGTTTTTCAATACAGATTATGCTATTCTTCGCCGGTTCATTTCCCTCTGTAAACTTAATCTCCGTTCTTGTTGGAGGCTTGCGTATGCGTCCCTGTAGAGCAGGTCTGTTGCTGGCGTTGGTTCTTCTACTCGTCTCTTCATCTTTAATCATGAACACTCGAAACAGTTCCGCCGGTTCTAAGTCGGAAAGCGCGTCTGAAAACATAACTCCTAATCGAAAGATCGCTTTCGCTATACACGGTGGCGCGGGCGTTATAAATAGAAACACTCTGACGCCTGAGCTTGAGCGCCAGTACCGCGAGAAATTGGAAGAGGCGCTAATGGCTGGCTATCGCGTTCTTGAAAACGGCGGCGCGAGCCTGGATGCTGTGGAGACGGCGATCAAGATCATGGAAGACTCGCCGCTTTTCAACGCAGGGAAGGGCGCTGTCTTTACGAATGCAGGGACGAACGAACTGGACGCTTCCGTGATGGACGGGCGCACTTTGAAGGCCGGAGCAGTAGCGGGCGTCAAGCATATCAAGAATCCGATTACTCTCGCACGCATGGTAATGGAGCGCTCGCCGCATGTGATGATGGCGGGCGACGGCGCGGAAGAGTTCGCCAGGCAGAACGGGATGCAGCTTGTTCCTCAAGACTATTTCTTTACGCAGCGAAGATGGGATGAGTTGAAGAAGAAGCAGGAAGAGGAGCGTCAGCGGCAAAGCAATCCGGCGGGAAATGGAGGCGGCTCAAGACCCAATCCTTTCGAGCATGAACTCGGAACGGTAGGCGCTGTCGCTTTAGATAGTCAGGGGAATCTTGCTGCGGGGACTTCAACTGGCGGGACTACCAACAAGAGATTCGGTCGCATAGGCGATTCGCCAATAATAGGCGCAGGAACATACGCCAGCAACGAGAGTTGCGCTGTTTCAGCCACAGGAGACGGGGAATATTTTATACGCTCGGTCGTAGCTTACGACATAAGCGCTTTGATGAGTTACAAGGGAAAGTCTGCGCAGGACGCTGCTGATGCGGTCATAGCTAAAGTGGGGCGGCTGGGCGGCACAGGCGGCGTAATCGTTCTGGGGAAAAACGGTAAGATTGCTGTGGCGTTCAACTCTGAGGGCATGTATCGTGGTTACGTGGATGCAGACGGAAAGGCCGTGATTGAAATCTACAGATGATAGCTGGATTCAGGGCTTTTTCGTAAATAAGTGAGTAGCAGAGAGCGCCCTCCGACCTCTGCCGGACGGATAACATTGTGCCGGGCGTGAGTTGACGTGATAACTTGTTGACATATTTCGCGTAAATGCTTATTGACACAGGGCTAAGTTTCGTGTAAAAAAGCCAAGACTAAACCCCTCGTGGGGCTAATCAATGCCTTTCTTTTAAGGATGTTCCGCGCGGGCGGTCTCAATTGTCGCTGAGACGGGTCTGGCTATACCGGCAGATGCACTGTTTCCCGCGAATCTCGGTTGAGGCTCGCGGTGCGCTTTGAAAAATTTTCGTTTCACACAAACGGGAGGAAGAATTTAATGATCAGCAGAACATGGAGCCGCAAGTCCTTAGCGCTCTGCCTGGCAGTCGCCATCTTGAGTGTATACTCGATGGTCAGCCTGGCATCGCAAGCGCAAACAGGACCGTCAGGCGAGCTTTCGGTATCCGGCCAGGCTACCGTCAACGGCCAGAGCGCAATCTCCGGCGCAACGGTCTTCTCCGATAGCACTATCACAACGGCGCAGAATTCCAGCGCTGTCGTCAGCCTGGGCAAGCTTGGCCGCGTTGAACTGCTGCCCGGCTCCAGTGCTAAGATTAACTTTACGGATGCGAGCGTAACTGTCGCGTTGGATGCAGGTCGTGTTCGAGTCTCGTCCCCGGCGGGAATCTCGGCCAGCATCGTGACGCATGACGGAACCGCCGTTGCCGACAATGCTCAGGCCAATTCGTTCACGGCTGACGTTGAATGCGGCAACACTATCATTGCCACGCAGGTAGGCAGCGTTGAGCTTCGCGCTGGTAGCAACGCACGGCAGATCGCTGCTGGTCAGACCGGCGATGCAGGCACGGCGCAGCCCGGTACTCGTTGCACCCGCCTTCGTCGTGAAGATAGTTTCGGCAAACTGAGCGGTGGCGCTCTCGCAGCAATTCTACTGGCCGCAGGCGGCGCGATTGCCGCAGCTATCATCGCGGCTCGTAGCTCTAACAACGATCTGAACTTCGGCGGCTCAGTCGTCGAAGTCAGCCCGACCAAGTAGCAGGTCTTGCATTTAATTCAGCGACGGCGCGTGTATGAGGGAATTCTGTGCACGCCCGGTGAACTGTAACCTTGCGGGTCACGCCCCTTAATCTGTGCGCGTGACCCGCAAGGTTTTGCATGTAGAACCAGAATTTTTTCGGAAACGGTTTTTCAGAAGAATGCATATAGCTGTTATCGGCACCGGCTACGTTGGATTGGTTACCGGCGCATGTTTCGCCGAATTCGGCGTTGAAGTGACTTGCGTTGATATTGACGCAGAGAAGATAACGCGGCTGGCAAGCGGGGTAGTGCCTATCTACGAGCCGGGGTTGGAACAGTTAGTAGAAAAGAACAGCCACGCGGGTCGCCTGCGCTTCACTACAGACATTAAATCCGCCATCGAACATGCGCTCGTTATATTCCTGGCCGTCGGCACACCGCCGCTCGAAGACGGCTCGCCTGATCTGAGCTTCATTGATTCAGTAGCCCGCTCTATAGCCGAGCACATGAACGGCTACAAGGTTATTGTTACAAAATCAACAGTTCCCATAGGGACGGGCGAGCGCCTTCGTAGGCTTATACGCGAGCATCAGAAGACAAAGACGAACTTCGCGATGGTCTCGAACCCTGAATTCTTGCGCGAGGGCGCGGCCATTAACGATTTCATGCGCCCCGACCGCGTTGTAATCGGGTGCAACGATGAAGAGGCCATTGCGATTATGCGTGATCTCTACCGCCCGCTCTATCTGATAGAAACGCCCGTCGTCATCACATCACTTGAAGCCGCCGAGTTAATCAAGTACGCCGCGAATGCCTTCCTTGCCACGAAGATTTCATTCATAAACGAGATTGCCACTATCTGCGATTCGATTGGCTGTGACGTTCACGACGTTGCGCGAGCGATGGGAATGGACAAACGTATAGGGAGCAAGTTCCTGCATCCGGGGCCGGGCTTCGGCGGTTCTTGCTTTCCGAAGGATACGCGCGCACTGGCGGCCACGGCGCGCGCCTTCGGATGCGAATCGCGTATAGTCGAGGCTGTGATTGAAGTCAACAATCGGCAGCGAGCCGCAATGGTTCCCAAGATTGAGAAGCTGGTCGGGGGGGTGAGTGGTAAGACCATAGCCGTGTTAGGTCTCTCCTTCAAGCCTGAAACGGACGACATGCGCGAGTCTCCTTCGGTTGACATAATCCGCAGCCTCGT
>DATHJK010000035.1:0-11088 GCA_035316225.1 Pyrinomonadaceae bacterium | reverse complement strand
CTTCAAATCATCTTCTACATAGCGTCTGGTCAGAGCCGCGCCGCCCAGCACCACAGGCACATGGATTCCGCGCTCGTTCATCAATTCCAGATTGTCCTTCATGATGAGCGTGGATTTCACCAGAAGCCCGCTCATGCCTATGGCATCGGCGTTGTGCTCTTCGTATGCGCCCAGAATGTTTTCAATCGTCTGCTTGATGCCAAGATTTATTACGCGGTAGCCGTTATTAGTCAGGATGATGTCAACCAGATTCTTGCCTATGTCGTGCACGTCACCTTTGACCGTGGCGAGAACCATAGTTCCCTTTGCAGTTGCGCCGCCCTTCTTCTCCATGAAAGGCTCAAGGAAACGCACGGCTGTCTTCATAGCCTCTGCCGACTGAAGCACGAAAGGCAGTTGCATCTGCCCGCTGCCGAACAGTTCTCCGACGGTCTTCATGCCGTCCAGAAGAATGTTGTTGATGATTTCGAGCGCAGAATATGTTTCGAGCGCGAGCTTCAGATTATCTTCAAGCCCAATCTTCTCGCCGTCAATTATGTGCCGCTTCAAACGCTCTTCGACGGGCAGGTTGCTCTCTATCTTCCTGTCCCTTTTTGTCGTGACGCCCTCGAACAGTTTCGTGAATTCCGTGAGCGGGTCGTAAACGCAAACGTCTCCGTCGAACTTGCGCTCGTCATAGATTAGCTGGCGCGCAACTTCCGCTTCGCGCTTGCCAATGCGATTGAGCGGAACAATCTTGCTCGCGTTAACTATCGCGGCGTCCAATCCGGCTTCGACAGCTTCATGCAAGAATACCGAGTTGAGCACGACGCGCGAAGCGGGATTCAAACCGAAAGAGACGTTTGAGACGCCCAGCAATGTGAAACAGCCCGGAAGCTCTCTCTTTATCAATCGCAGCGATTCAATGGTTTCGAGCGCGTTCCGCCGGTCTTCTTCAATGCCAGTAGAAATGGGGAGCGCCAGCGGGTCGAAGAATATATCATGCGCCTGTATCCCGTATTTCTCAGTAGCCTGCTGGTATGCGCGCTTCGCTATCTCGAACTTCCCTTCCGCCCCTCTTGCCATTCCCTGCTCGTCAATCGTGCCGACTACAACGCTCGCGCCGAATTCTTTGGCAAGCTCAAGCACTTTTGCGAAGCGCGGCTCGCCGTCTTCGTAGTTCGTAGAGTTCAGTATGCACTTTCCGCCAGCATGCTCTAACCCTGCTTCCATCTTCTGCCACTCGGTCGAGTCGAACATCAAAGGAATTTTCACGTTCGTAACCAGCCGCGAGGCCAGTTCGTGCATATCTTTCACGCCGTCTCGCCCTACGAAATCAACGTTAACGTCCAGTATGTGCGCGCCCTCGCGCTCCTGCTCGCGCGCAAGCGACACAAGGCCGTCCCAATCCTCCCCGTTCAGCAAGTCTCTCATCTTCTTCGAGCCGCTTGCGTTCACGCGCTCGCCCACGATGAGGAACGAAGCATCCTGAACGTAAGGCTGCTGCATGAAGATGGACGAGGCAGAAGGGATAAGCCGGGCATCACGACGCTTAGGCTTGAAGTCGCGCATCGCCTCTACAACGAGCTTCAGATGCTCAGGCGTTGTTCCGCAACAGCCGCCGACGATGTTCACCCCGAAATCTCTGGCGAAATGGACGATTTGCGCGGTGAAACTCTCAGGCGTTTCGTCATAATGCATCTTGCCTTCTTTGACTGAAGGCAATCCCGCGTTCGGCAGCACGGACACGGGCAAGGGAGCGTTTTCGCACAGGTAGCGAATGCTGTCGGTCATGTTCTTCGGGCCTGTCCCGCAATTCATCCCTACGACATCAATGGGAAAAGGCTCAAGCGCGGTGAGCGCCGCGTTTATCTCTGTGCCGTTGAGCATCGTGCCGAAAATTTCAATCGTCACCTGTGCGATGACGGGCACGCGCCGCTTGTTCTGCTCGAAGTCCTCGAATATGGCGGCGAGCGCGCCTTTCGTCTGAAGCAAATCCTGGCAGGTCTCCACAATCAATAGCTCAACTCCGCCGTCCAGAAGCCCTCGCACCTGCTCACTGTAAGCCGCCTTGATCTCTCTGAATGTGATGTGGCCGAGCGTGGGCAGCTTCGTCCCAGGCCCCATAGAGCCTGCGACCCATCTGGGCTTCTCTTTGGTCGAATAATCTGCTGCGATTCGTCGCGCAAGTTGCGCGGCTTTGAAATTCAACTCGTATGCAAGGTGAGCTATGTTGTATTCGCCCAGCACTACGCTTGTGCCGCCGAACGAGTTTGTCTCAACAACGTCGCATCCAACATCGAAGAATGCAGCATGAACATTTTCAACCGCCGATGGCTTGCTTATCACTAAATACTCATTGCAGCCTTCCAACTCCGCGCCGCCGAAATCGTCAACGGTCAGGTGCTGCTTCTGAAGATTCGTGCCCATCGCGCCGTCGAAAACGACGATGCGTTCTTTAAGTGTTTCTAGAAACTTATTCATATTCTGGATTTTAGATTGATATAGCATTCACCTTGAATTTTGGACTGTAATATTCATCTTCCTCAGAAAAATTGATCCAAAGCTCAAAATGAAAAATTTAAGCCCCGCGCCGTCAAACAACGCGGGGCCTTTCGATGAACCCTTAAAATCTGGTCTTGAGAAAGACTCGCCGAGCTGTTTAGCTGCTTGTTTTACGTGGCCGCAAGTCGCCTTAACTCACCACGTTTGTACAATGGTTATTGAAACATTGAGCGTCTTGACTGTCAAGACGAGAGGGCAGAGGTCGGAGGGCAGAGGCTAGAAGTTAGCAAAGGCTTTTAACTGGCCACTGATCTCTAACCTCTGATCTCTGTCCTTTCGTCCCGTTTTTATGCTACTTTCCTTACGTTCTTAACAACCTTTTAGCCAATCGTCTAACCTAATGCGGCGTGCAATCTTTCCAGGATCGTTCGACCCCGTGACAAACGGCCACCTTGACATCATTGAGCGCGGGTGCAAACTCTTCGACGAGATCATCATCGCCATACTTGTCAATCCTGATAAGAAGCCCATGTTCACGATTGAGGAGAGGCGCGAGATGATCGCGGAGGTTGTTGCCGGAATAAGAGATGATGCGTGCAAGCTGATCGTCGAAGATTTTCAGGGGCTGCTCGTCCAGTATGCTGTGCAGCGCGGCGCAGATGCGATTGTGCGAGGGATTCGCGCCATCTCCGATTACGAATACGAATTGCAGATGGCCTTGATGAATCGCAGGCTAGAGCCGCGCATAGAGACAGTCTTTATGATGCCAGCCGAAGATTATTCTTACGTCAGCTCGCGCCTCGTCAAAGAGGTTTTTCAACTCGGCGGCTCCGTCGAAGGTCTGGTTCCTTCGAGCGTAGAGGAGCGCATGAGGAAGAAGAACGACGGATAGTGAAACTAAAGCATTGCCTGTGCAGGGCAGTACACTCGCGGGCTGGCTCTATAAATGATACTGCGTGTAGATCACACACAAATCACAATCCCCAAAGGCGCTGAAGCAGAGGCGCGCGATTTCTATTGCGGGCTGCTCGGCCTCTGCGAAATAGATAAGCCAGAGGCGCTAAGGGGACGCGGCGGATTCTGGTTGAGCGTGGGAAACCATCAGGTACACATAGGAACTGAAGACGATGTTGACCGAATGAAAACGAAAGCGCACGTAGCCTATGAGGTGAATGCGCTTGAAGACCTGCGCAAACTTTTCGAGAAGCGCGGGATTGAAATTCACAACGGCATACAGATTCCCGGATACACGCGCTTCGAGATTCGTGATCCGTTCGGAAATCGTTTAGAATTTCTGCAAAGAGACGAACATCAAAACATTTTGTCCGAGCAATGAGCAAAACCGCAGCGGAAACTTTTCGACCGGCAGATAACGTCGCGCGCATGCGTGCTTCGACGACGCTTGCAGCAACGCAGGCGGCGCAGACGTTGCGCGCCGAAGGTGTTGATGTGGTCGATCTGGGCGCAGGTGAACCGGACTTCGACACGCCGGAGAACATCAAGCAGGCGGCTCTTGATGCCATGCGCGCGGGTCAAACCAAATACACTTCGGTCGGTGGCACGCGCGAACTCCAGAGAGCGATCATAGGATATTACGAGCGCGAGTTTGGCGCGCACTTCGAGCCGTACGAAGTGATGGCGACTTCCGGCGGCAAGCAGGCTATCTTCAACGCCATAGTCTCTTTGATAGGCCCCGGCGACGAAGTTTTAATTCCTAAGCCTTACTGGGTAACGTTCCCCGAAATAGTCACTTTCGCTCGCGGCACGCCGGTCTTCATCGAAACTGCGGAAACAGATTTTCAATTGAGCGCGGAACAGGTCGAGCGCGCAATCACAGAACGCACGCGCCTGATTATCCTTAACTCGCCGAACAATCCATCGGGGCGCATCATCCAGACGGAAGAGTTCCGGCGCATCATGGAGATTCTATCGGAGCGCGGGATTTATGCTGTTTCTGACGAGTGTTACCTGCGTTTTGTCTACCCGCCCGCGAAAGTTTTCAGCGCAGTAACTCTCTCTTCAGAATTACGCCAGCGGCTCTGCATCGCCGGCTCTTTCTCCAAAACTTACGCGATGACCGGCTGGCGTCTGGGATACGCGCTTGCGCCGCGCGAGTGGACGCGCGAGATGTTGAAGGTGCAGGGGCATTCGACCAGCAACCCGAATTCTATAGCGCAGTGGGCAGCTACAGAAGCTTTCAACGGCAGACAGGATTCTGTCGCGCGAATGCTCGAAGAGTATATAGAGCGGCGAAAGTGGCTGCTTGAAGCGCTCTCCGGGATTCCGGGCTTTCGCTGCATAGAGCCTGAAGGCGCGTTCTACGCTTTCCCGGACGTGCGCGGCTGCCTGAACGATGAAGTCAAAACTTCCGGCGAATTCGTAGACAGGCTGCTCAAAGAAGAGCACACGGTCGTAACGGACGGCGCTGGTTTTGGCGAAGAAGGTTTTATACGAATCTCCTACGCGACCTCGCTTGATCGTTTGAAGGAGGGCGTGGAGAGAATTAAGAGGGTAGCTGAAAAGCTGGCAGCCGGATGATTGTTTAGTGTAAGGGCTTAACCGCGCACGTCTTGGTTTCAAGTCAAAAGAGAAGCGCCGACTCATGTTGAGAGTCGGCGCTTTTTCATTGGAAGAAAAGATCGAAATTCTTCGGCTTTAGTAGAGATTGAAGTTGTATTCGATCTGAATGTACTGCGAAACGTTTCGTCCTTCGTGCTGAGCGGGAACGAACTTGATCTTTTGAGCAGCAGCTATCGCCTGTTCTGTCAGGCCATTGGGCAGGGTACGCACAGGGCGTATGCCCGTCACGCTTCCGTTCGACGAGAGCACGGCACGAAGCACAACCGTTCCTGTTATCTGATTCCTGCGCGCCTCTTCCGTGTAGGGCGCTTCGGGCTTGAAGAGTATACGAGCCTTCACCGTTACTTCGCGCGATTGGAAAATATGGTTCGGGTCATAGCCGCCACCGCCACCGCCGGGGCCACCGCCGCCGGGCGAATTGTCGCCGCCGCCAGTATTACCGCCACGACCAGGGCCTACGCCGCCGCCTTCGCCGGAGCCAACGCCGCCGCCCGCGCCTGTGCCGATTCCGTTACCCGTTCCGGGGCCGGAAGAGGGCGTGGTCGAGGTCGAATGCGGGTCGCCGTAGGGCAACGGTCTGGTGTCGGTCGGAAAGAGCAGAGGGTCTGCATTAATCGTCGCGGCAGTCGGCAATGAAGGATGCGGAATGTTTGGCGGATGCGGGTCTGGAGCCAGCACCTGCGGAATCGTCAGAGAAGCCTGCGGCAATCTTCCGGCTGATGCAGGAGTCTGTTCTTCACGACCGCCGCCGCCGCCGCCATGCGGGCGCTCATACTGAGGCTTAGAGCCGCCGCCATTACCCTTGTTCATTCCGGCAGCACCCGGCTTCGGCGTCTCCTGCTCCTGTGGGATGCTGACATCGCCCATGTATTCCAGGTCTTCACGCTGGCGGTCTGCGGCTGCAATCTGTTTGTGCCGCCAGTCATTATAAAAGTTCCAGCCGATGACGCCTCCGACCACGAAGAAGATGAAGACGAACGCGGCTATCATGCCTGCGAGCGCATTATTTGAATCATTTCGAGCGCCTGCGAGCGACCCTGCCCTTGAGACTCCGACCGTAGTTTCGTTGTCTCGACTGAACCAGCCTGAGAAGATAGTTATCAACATGCCTACGGCGAGCAATCCGAATCCGACCATTATTGCCCGCGTCGCTCCAGCCGAGCGCGTTCTTTCCAGAAGAATGACGCCGAGCATCAAGAGCAACATAGAGCCTACGGCCACGCCCATAGCCGCGCCAACACCCGGCTGCGAAACGAAGCGGCCAAGCAGCCCTGCGTAAGAACTGATGGAGCGTTTCGTAAATCCAAGGGGATCGCGCTTGAACTCAGGCCAGGTCAGTTGCGACTGGTGCGCGACAGCCTTCAACTCAGTCGTCAGGCGGCTAATCAGTCCAGCATCGTCCAGTATGGTCAGGTGATATGAATCGTCAACGGGAGCAAGCGCCTGCATCTCTATCTGGGGACTCTCCTGTTGATAGGAGAGCGCAGGGATGGTTGGCTGAGTCAGCGTCGGCTCAGGCTCTATATTCCTTGCGGCCTGGGTGGCGGCGGCTTGACCGGCAAGCGGCAGCGGCGTACCGTCCACAGGACAAAAACTGAATTTGTCGGCGAACTCTTCATGGCATGTAGAACATTGTTTCATCTTTACGACCTCGCTATCCCGCTGGGAGAACATTGGGTTTGATGCTTGAACCGCGTCCGTGATTTGTCTACGATAAGCGGCCACCACACGTTTATCAAGTGATTCGGATGGGCTTGGCGCTCGCCACTCGTCCAGCAGCGCCCTCAATTCCCTATCATCATTCATCTGAGCGTCCGGTTTAATCTCGCTCATTTCTGAATTTACTCCGCAGCAACCGTCTCCCGGCTGCTATTAAAATATGGGGCGAGAACTTTTCTCAGGCGCTGGCGTGCGCGGTGAAGACGAGCTTTCACAGTGCCAACATCTTTTCCCACAATCATTGCGACCTCTGCAAGAGAAAGCTCCTCATACTCGAAGAGGATAAGCGCCTCTCTTTGAAGCGGCGGAAGGCCAGCCACCGCCCGGCTCACTTCCCTCTCCAACTCTTCTCGCAGCAGCTTCTGTAGCGGCTCTTCCCTTTCCGGCAACCTCGGCTCTGCCGCTAAATCCTCAACGGTTACATCCTGCCCCCTCGCCTGTAGCCGCTTGAATGCAAGATTCCTTGCCGCCGCGAAAAGATATGTGCGAAGCTGCGAGCGCGTCGGGTCGAAGCTCCGGGGTCGCCGCATGAGACTCAAAAAGCAATCGTGCGTTACATCTTCCGCCAGTTCTGCCGAGCCTAGCAGCCTGTAGGCGAAGCGGAAAACCGCGTCGCGATGGCGCTCGTACAACAGAATGAATGCCGTCTCATCGCCGCCAACTGCCCTGTCAAGCGCCCGTTCGTCTGTTATTCTTTCTGGCAATGGAAAGCACTCGATCCTGTAGGAGACGCTTCCTACTCACTTATTTCCAGAAACCGTTCAAAAGATACGCCCGGTTGAATCTTTTTCTGCCGGTTAACAACTCTCTGCTGCCCACCCGCTCCTCACGCGCTATTTCAAGCATAGCCTGAAACAGCATTATACTATTCTTTGACCTTTGAAGAAGCCGGTCAAGGGTAGGCTTAACCTCGCTTATTTCGGGAGGTTGGATGCAACAGGGGGCGAAACGGTTGACGCCTCTTGATTTGCGCATCTAAACTATTTTTTCGACCGCTCTCCTGCTCAAATTATTTCTGGGCTATGAAGACCGAGCGCGGGCTTCCTTTTGGCCGGGACGAGATTCTAAACCACTTCGAGATTCAGCGACTGATTTCTCCAAAACATGAATTTTAAGCCACTTTTCAGCCGTTCACGTACCGCACGCCTGATTTCCCTTGCGCTTGCGGCCCTGCTTCTTGTCTCGAATACGAGAGCGCAAACTATCCCTGAGCCGCAGCAGGATCAGTTGCTTAACGGCCTGCGCGTACTCATCTGGACGCGCCCGGGCGACCCGAACGTGCTCCTGAAACTTCGCATTCACAGCGGCGGGGCGTTCGATACGGCTGGCAAGTCCGGCCTGATGGCGCTCCTCGGTGACGCGCTCTTTCCTGACCCCACAACGCGCGAATATTTTACGGAAGAGTTGGGCGGGCGACTGGAGGTGACGACCGATCTGGATGCGATTAACATCTCGCTTTCAGGCCGCGCCTCAGAATATGAGCGCATAATTGAGATTCTGGGAACGGCGCTTGTCACAACACCACTCTCGCCCGAAAATGTTAAAAGCATGCGTGACGCGCGCATCAAGCTGGTGCGCGAAAGCAGCATTTCGCCTGCGATGACGGCAGACCGCGCGATTGCCTCGCGCCTGTTCAGAGAGTTTCCCTACGGTCGCCCGTTCTCAGGCACGCCCGATTCTCTTTCAAGGATTGACCGGGGAGATTTGACGATTGCGCGCGAGCGTTTCCTGAACCCAAACAACGCTACGCTTGTTGTCATCGGCGGTATTGAAAAGGCTCGTGCGATGCGTGCGCTGAAACAACTTCTGGGCAACTGGCGCAGAAGCGACGTGCTCGTGCCCCCAACTTTTCGCCTGCCGGATGCGCCGGATACTCGCACGCTTATCGTTGATCTGCCCGGCACGGAATCCGCAGAAGTGCGTCTGGCCTTGCGCGGCCTTGCGCGATCCGATAGAGAGTTTGCAGCCGCAACGCTCATGACGATAATTGCGCGCGACCGATGGCAACAATCAATGCCCGCGCTCGACACACTTCCCTTCTTCGTTCGCCATGACTCGCACGTGTTGCCCGGAAGTTTCGTGATGGGCGCATCCGTCAACACAGCCCTCGCAGCAGACGCAATCAAAGCGGCTCAAAACACAATGCGCTCTCTAATCACTACGCCGCCGTCTGCGACAGAGCTTGCCAGGGCAAGGAGCGAAGCGCTCGCCGAATTGAACAAACGATTGGATCAGCCCGCAGGCGTCGCAGAGCTTTGGCTTGACGGCTATACGTTTAAGCTGGCTTCAATCGTAGACCAGATTAAAGCTCTGAGCGGAGCAACGGCTGTTGAGGTTCAGGGCATTGCTATAAGGCTATTCCGCGATGCGCCCGTTGCCACTGTAGTTGTCGGCAACGCTTCGCAACTCCGGGCGATGCTTGAGAGTACAGGGCAGATTGAAATAGCCGGGCAGCAACCCGCGCCAACTCCTTCACCTGCGTCAACGCCTACACAAGCGCCGCCAAACAGAGCGACGCCAACTCTCTTGCCAACGCCAACGCCCGCGCCGTCGCCTGCGACGCCCGCTGCGAGACCGGCGAACCCGCCGCATAGTCCCTAGAAATTCACAAACTATTTGCAAGCAGTCCGCAACCATACGTGATGCGGAACTGGTTTAACTGTGTCCGAGAAAAGTCTTATAACCGAAAACGAGCACGCGCGCCGCGTGCGCGAGATGTTTGCGGCGATAGCCGGGCGCTACGATCTGCTCAACCATCTACTGTCCGGAAACATTGACAGGCGATGGCGGCGGCTGGTGGCTGAAAAGCTGGAGGCTTCGCTGCGGAGCGAAGACGCGCTTGCGCTCGATGTGGCATGCGGTACTGGCGATCTTTCTCTGGTTCTGGCCGGTGTCACGCGCGGGCGGGTGATTGCGACAGATTTCTGTCGCCCTATGCTTGAAATCGCAGCGCAGAAAGCTGGCGCGCGCCGCCTGCCCGTTCCCTTCATAGAAGGTGACGCGATGCGGCTGCCGTTTCGTGATTCAACTTTCAACGCGGTCAGCATCGCTTTCGGATTGCGAAACCTTGCGAACGTTGAAGCCGGATTGAGCGAGTTGCTGCGTGTGCTAAAGCCCGGCGGGCGAGCGGCGATTCTTGAGTTTTCAAAACCGGTCGTTCCGGTTTTCAGCACACTGTTTCAACTATATTTCACGCGCGTGCTGCCGCGCATAGGCGGGCTGGTCAGCGGCTCGCGCAGCGCTTATGAATACCTGCCCGACTCCGTTTCGCGTTTCCCTGATCAGAAGCGGCTCGCCCGGTTGATGCGCGAAGTCGGTTTCGAGGAGGTCGAATACAGGAATCTTACTTTTGGAATAGCGGCGCTTCACACGGGAAGGCGTCCTTGAACAGTAATCAGCTCTGGTTGCATTAACGCGGCTAGGGATTGATGCAACCACAAACGTAGTCCGATTGTGGTTCGCGTTCGCTTAGCGCGCGTGCGGTTGTCGGGGCCGCGCGTGAATTGCGGCGGGCGCGAACTCAGTCGGGCTACGTTTTTTCTTTCCTCCTACTTTTCCGCATCAATCTGCTATCATCAGACTGCTTTTAATAACTCTAACGTTGAGCGCAGCTCAAAACTCTAAGCAAGCATTTGCCTTTGCGGGCTTTCGGTTTTCCTTTGCGCCTTTGCGAGAAATAGCAATTCTATTGAAGCTCAAGTTAATGAGAGTCGCAGGTTCACGCTGGAGGCGCAAAGAAAAGAGCAAAGCTCGCAAAGAAGTTTTGAGAAACTCTGCGTCTAACCAGTTCTAGTCTTCGATGAAGTACAAGCTATTTGGCGCGCTGCGCCGCATCGCCATATTGCTTCTGGTAGCGTGGACTGTTGTCTCGCTGGTCACGCTGCTTATAGAGCTTGTGCCCGGCGACCCGGCTCTTGCGATACTGGGCGAGCAGGCGACGCCAGTGCAGATAGAACAGTTTCGCCAGAAGCATGGCCTTGACCGCCCCGCCTTCTTCTTCTCTTTCTCGCGCGAGGGGGACGAGCAGAGACATTTGCGCTGGAACGGATGGAACAACCGCTACACGGATTACTGGCGCGGCATACTGCACGGCGATATGGGGCTTTCTTTTCGCACAGATCGCCCTGTCATATCTTTAATCATGGAGCGCTACCCCGCGACCATCGAGCTTGCGCTCGCCGCTCTCTTCATAGCAGTTCTCATTGCAATTCCGCTCGGTGTCATCGCCGGGAAAAATCAAGGCACTCTCGTTGATAACATATCGTCTGTCACAGCACTCATAGGAATCAGCCTGCCCAGCTTTAT
>DATHJK010000034.1:0-4787 GCA_035316225.1 Pyrinomonadaceae bacterium | reverse complement strand
TGCGCCAGTTGCTCTACGAAGTGCGGGCGCTCAGGTCTTGGCCCGACGAAGTTCATGTCGCCCCTCAATATGTTCCAGAACTGCGGTATCTCGTCCACGCGCATTTTTCTGATGATGCGGCCCACGCGAGTCGTGCGCTCGTCGCTGGTTTTGGCCCAGACAGGCCCATCTTTTTCCGCGTCCACGCGCATAGAGCGAAACTTCATGATGGTGAACGCGCGACCGTTCTTCCCGACTCGCTCCTGCTTGAAAAGAACCGGGCCGGGCGAATCCAGCTTGATGAGAATCACTGTGATGATGGCTATTGGAAAAGAGAGCAGCGCGCCAAACAGAGCTATGATGCGATGCATTGCCGCGCGCGTGAAATGGTTCAAGCGAGCCTGGCGACCGCGCCCCGAAAAGATGAGCCACGACGGGCGCATCATATCCAGGTGAACGCGACCCGTCAGCCTTTCATAGAATGCCGCGCCCTCTTCTATAGAGATGCTACCCGAAAGGCTCAACTGCAAAAGCTGTTCTGTGGGAAACTGCCCGCGCCTCTCTGCCTGAGCGACGACTATTCTATCAACGCCCTCGCGCTTGACTATCTCGCTCAACTCAGAAGTCAGGCCGATGACGCGCGGATTTATCAGGCTACGACCCAGAAGTTGAGCATCGCCGTCAACAAAGCCCAGTATGCGATAGCCAGCGTCCGGGCGGTTTAGCGCTTCGCGCGCTATTTCTACAGCATTACTGCCCGCGCCGACGATAAGTATTCTCTCGCCTATCTGCGGGTGACCCAGAAACCAGTGAATCGTCAATCGCCACCCGACCATGAGTCCGAGCGCGAGCGGCAACGCTATCAGAGACACGCCGCGCCCTATCATCAGCTTCGGCATCGCGTAGAAGGTGAGCGCGAGCGCAGTCCACGCCAATCCGAGCGCCTGAATAAGACGAAGAACAAGCTCGCGCCGGTCGTGCATCACCACGAAGTCGTAAAGGTCGTAGAGGTAGAACGCGGTGAGACAGAAGATGGTGGCAAGCCCTGCCTTGTAGAAGCCGTACTTTATGATTAACTCTTCGTCAGCATCGAACGAGGCAAGCCTGAGATACACGGCGGCTATCATCCCGCCGTAGAGCAAGAATGCTTCGGCGAGAATCAGAAGAACCGTGCGCGCGTTGAGCCTTGCCGGTCTCAACTTATTCGCCTACCTCCTCCTCTATTCTATCTTCCAGTTCCTGATCTCTTCTGTAGTTGCGACGGTAGTAGTAAGCGCTGCTGTCTTCCGCCTTCTCCTGGCTTCGATTGAGCACCACGCCGAGCATGCGTTCGCGCGGCAGTTGCTCAAGCAGGCGATCCACATCCGCATAGCGAGTCTTGCCTGCGCGCACGACTATCATCGCGCCGTCCGCGCGGTTAATCAGAAGGTTCGCGTCTGTGAAAATTCCTAGCGGTGGCGCGTCAATCAATATGTAGTCGAACATGCGGCGCACCTGTGCAAGAACCTTCTCGAATTTTGGCCCGGAAAGCAGTTCCGCAACGTCGTCGCGCGGCGCTCCGCCCGGCAACATGTAAAGCCCTGCGGGTTCGAGCCGAACGATTGACTCTTCGAGCGTGGCCGTTTCAGCCAGAACTTCCGAAAGCCCTACAGGTTCGTCAATGCCTAAATATTCGGACGCGCACGGCTGTCGCAGGTCGCTATCGATCAAGAGCGCACGCACGCCGTCCGTCTGCGCCAGCAACCACGCAAGATTCAAAGCGGTCAGAGTCTTGCCCTCGCCCACGCCCACGCTCGTCACAACGATTGCCTGCATCTTGCGACGCTCGCCCGCGTGCAGCACGCTGGTGCGAAGCGAGCGAAACTGCTCGCAATAGGGCGAGCGCGGCTGAGTTATGGCGATAAGATGTGGCTCGACGCGCGCCGTAGAAATTTGTCGGGAGACAAACTCCATGGCGCGCGCCGACCCGGCAGCGTCCAAAGTTGCCCCAGCAGCACGCGAAGCAATTACGTCGGGGAGTGCCAACCCGACGCCTTCCTCGGTGTGCGCAGTGGACGCTGAAGAGTGCGCCGCCCCTATGGGCGCAAATAGATGCGAATCATTAAAAGCATGATTGCCGTTGCCGTTTTGTCTGGCTGCATTGCTGCTACCATTGCGGCGCTTCTGCTCTTCAGATGTTCTCTTCGCCTCGCCATTTTGCGCGGCGCCCGCGCGTTTAAGCGCATCGTAAACTCTTCCCATCTTGATTTACCTCACAGTCCCGACTGTCGGAACGCAGCGCCAACATCGTCCGCGCTCGGAGTTGTTTTACTGTTGGGAGACGTGGAGGCCGTCTCCCGCTTCTCTGTCTCAGTCGCCCGTGTGCTCGTGTCAGGGTTGGGCGCAGGCGTGGCGGTGGTAGCGGCTGTCGTCTTCGCGCTCTGCTTTGTGTGTCCCGTCCCGGCAGCCCAGAGTTCTGCGCGACCCGCAGCGGTGAAGATGCGCGCGGGGGATTCGCGCTCCTCGCCCGGCTGACGCCCCATGTCTGCGCGCGGCAGCATGTCGAATGTGTCCGCTATCTCTTCTATGATCGCGCGGCTGATAGTAGTTTCGCCTGCGGAGTAGCCCGTCAGAAGCGCGTTGTCGCACAGGTTGTTTATCTGGCGCGGTATTCCTTCCGAGCAGCGGAAGATGTAATCAATCGCGCCGGGCGAGAAGATGTCCGTTCGCTCCGCGCCCGCGACCAATAATCTTGACGAAATATATTTCTCTGTCTCTTCAACGTTCGGCAGCGCCCTGATCTGGCAGCGCAGCGCAATGCGCTGTTTCAATTGTCTTAAATCAGGATTGTTGAGCACCTCGCGCAACTCCGGCTGACCCGCCAGAATTATCTGCAACTGCTTGGCCGTGTCCGACTCGAAGTTCGAGAGAAGGCGAATCTCTTCCAGCACGGTGGTTGAAAGAGCCTGCGCTTCGTCAATGATGAGAACAGTACGAAGCCCGCGCGCGTGGCGCGATTCCAGAGTCTTGCCGAGTTCGATGAGAAGGTCGCTTTTGGTCTCCCATTGCTGCACGTCTAATAGCGCAGAGACGTGCTGGTAGAACTCAGGCACAGTCAGGCGCGGGTTGAAGATGTAAGCGACGAGCACAGTGCGATCAAGCCGCTGCATCATCCAGCGCAAGACAGTGGTCTTGCCCGTTCCCACTTCACCCGTCACAACGACCAGCCCCTTGCCGCTCTCAATCCCGTAATGCAGGTTCGCCATCACTTCGACGTGCGACGGCGTGGGGTAGATAAAGCGCGGGTCCGGCGTGAGCGCGAACGGTAGCTCTTTCAGGCCGTAGAATTCTCTGTACAAAGTCAACCTCCAAAGGAATAAGAACAGTTCTCAGTTTTTAGTTTTAAGAGTAGTCGAAGCTGAAAACTTAAAATTGAGAACTTAAAACTGTTTCATCCTCATGAGAATCGGTCAAAGAAGTGCGAGTATCTGAGCACGAATGCGAGCACGGGGATGGCTACGACGGTTGCGACCACCCCGGCTGCAAGAAGCAGACGGCGACGACGCGGAATTCTTTTAGCCTCCTTGGGCGTGAGCAGTTCGGGCACTTCCACCAACATGGGAAGCCCCGTGTAATGTCTAACGTCGTCGCGCGTCTGAATCGTTAGAAGTCGCGGAACCTCGAAGCATCCGGCGAAGACGAACCCTACGCCCAGTCCAGCGCCCATGCCGAGCAGTATAAGCATCATACGCTTCGGCGCGATTGGCTGCTGCGGCAGGTTGGCCGGATCAATCACCTGAATCGCCTCGCCCTGAGCGTTCGTCGCAACGTCTGCGGCCATGTCAGCCTTGCGCTGCTTCTCCAGAAGATCGTCGTAACTTTTCTTTGCCGTATCGTACTCGCGGTTCAAGGCTTCCAGACCTATCTGCGCGCCGGGCACAGAGTTCAGGCGCTGCTCTATATCGGCTATCTGGCGATTGTTTTCATCCAACTGCTGCTGAGCGCGCGTTATCTCGCCTTCAGCGCGTTGAATCTCGCTCTTGAGTCCGGTGATGCGCAGGTCAGGTGTTGATTCAATTCTCCTCCTTCTGGTTTCATCTCTGGCCTGCGCCTCGCTAACCATGTCGTCCATAGCCTTCTGAACCGCTTTTATCTCCGCCTGCTTTTTCTTCACATCAGGATTAGCGGGTCTGAGCGTTTGCAGCATGTCCTGGTATTCAGCTTCGAGCGTAGCCTTCTGCTGGCGCAACTGCGCGTAGGCGGGCGTGTTCTTCACACCCATTTCGTCAAGCTGCTCGCTGCGCTGATTCTCGGACTGCTGTTGAAGATCGTTGAGTTGATTGGTTAGCAGTGAACGCTGATCGCTCATTCGTCCCGCTTCGGCTATGAGCGCCTTCTGCTGCTCGCGCAATCCGTTCAACTGCATCACAAGAGCCTGCTCTGTATTCGGCATGCTCGTGCTGTGCTCTGTCATGTACTGAATGCGCCGCTGGTCTATCTCGTCCAGACGGTTCTTGGCCTCGCGCAACTGTTCTTCAAAGAACTGTTTCGTCAACTGCGTGCCCTCTGTAGACTCGCTCATCTGCGCGGTCACATACTTGCTGGCGAGTTCTGCGGTCACGGCCTTCACGACATCGGGCGTGCGCTCGCGGTAAGAGATGCGGAATGCGTTCGTCACATCGTTGCGGCTCTTGTCAACCTCCACCTTAACGTCCATCTTCATGTAATCAACCAACTCCTCCATGGCATCGCCCTGCAAGCGCTCGCGCTGGTACAGGTTGTACTTCACAATGAGCGGTTCGAGCGTCGAGCGGCTCATCACCACCTGG
>DATHJK010000033.1:0-6324 GCA_035316225.1 Pyrinomonadaceae bacterium | reverse complement strand
GAAACCTTATCTCACGCAAAGACGCCAAGACGCAAAGGAAACGCAAAGGGTTGATTTCTATTCGGTGCTCTGTTATTCACTATCTTGAATCTTTAATAGCTGAATCAAGAATCGTTCGATGTTTTTCTCTATTCTGCTGGTATTGATAGCTACGGCGGGCGGAACGCTGCTCAATTATCTCTATGATGAGGATGCGCCGCTCGCAGCACGTTTATGCACAGGCGCGTGTACGGGCTTTGCCCTCTTCGCGCTTCTTGCATTCCTGTTTGCCTCGGCTCTGGGATTAAACCAGACGACACTTGCACTATCGGCGCTCGCCTTGCTCGCCCCTCTTGCTTTATTGACAAGACCGAAGATTAAAGATCGAGTGCGAGAAGATTTCTCCTACTTGTTGACGGGAGTGAAGCGCGCCATCTTACGCCCATCGGGGCGCTCAACCGTTTACTTCATCTTCTACGCGCTGCTATCCGTCATCCTGTGGCTGGCCTTTGACCGCGCGATGATAGAGCGAGACGGCGGGATTTACACGGGCTACGTGAACAATCTTGGCGACCTTCCTTTTCACCTTCAGGCTATTCAGAGTTTCGCGCGGAGCGCAAACTTCCCGCCGGAAGACCCGACCTATGCTGGCGCGCGTTTCGCCTACCCGTTCATGGCCGATTTTCTATCGGCATGTCTGGTGAAAGCCGGTGC
This sequence comes from Pyrinomonadaceae bacterium, assembly GCA_035316225.1. Taxonomy (GTDB): domain Bacteria; phylum Acidobacteriota; class Blastocatellia; order Pyrinomonadales; family Pyrinomonadaceae; genus 3-1-20CM-3-53-8. The sequence goes on along the minus strand of DATHJK010000033.1, from coordinate 5,631 downwards.
AACTCTGCGCCAGGCGATCTTCATTGTAAATTTCGTGCTCGCCATTGCGCTCGCGGGCGTGCTCAATCGCTGGACGCTAAAACTGACGCGCGAAAGGATCGCAGGGTTGATTGCACCTGCGCTGGTTTTCCTGAGCGGCGGGTTGGGCTGGCTGCTGCTCTTTGCTGATGTCAGGAAGAACGAGGGCGGGCTTTTCTCGCTGCTCACAAACTTGCAGCACGATTACACAATAATGGGCGCGGGTGGCTGGCGCTGGGGCAACTCTATAACGACGCTTCTCATCACGCAGCGCAGCATACTTTTTGGCCTTCCACTGGCCGTCACAATTTTTACTCAATGGTGGCTGGCGAATAAAAAAGAGGGAGAAGAAAGAGAAGAGGGGAACGGGGGAAAGGGTAAGGGAAAAAAGAAGAAGATCAAAATTGAGGGGCAGCAAGAGGCCGTTACATCAAACTCACTTTCCCCTTTTCCCCTTCTCCCCTTTTCTACTTCAGGGCGGCGTATGCTCGCTGCCGGTTTGATGGCGGGCGTGTTGCCGCTCGTTCACGCGCACAGTTTTATCGTGGTTATGGGCACGGGCGGGCTGACCGCCTTGATACTGTTTCTGGTCGAAAAAGAGCGCGCGGCGAGAATGAATCTGGTGCGCGACTGGGGCTTATTCTTCGCCAGCGCTCTAATCATAGCCGTGCCCGAGATGTGGTTCGCCACGCACGGAAGCTCCGCCAAAGCCGGAATGTTTTTAGGTTGGGAGTTTGGCTGGGATCACGGCGACGAGAACGTGCACTGGTTCTGGCTGAAGAACACCGGGCTGGTCATCCCGCTAATATTCACTGCGGTGCTCTGGCGAGAAGAGAAGTATCTCGTGCGCAAACGAATGCTCCTTTTCTACCTGCCGTTCACGCTCTGCTTCATCGCGCCGAACATGATGAAGATGGCTCCGTGGGTCTGGGACAACATCAAGGTGCTCTTCTACTGGTTCGTGGCTTCAGTCCCGCTAATATCGCTTCTGCTCGCGCACCTGTGGCGTAAAGGAGCTTTCCCGCGCGCCATCTCGATTGTGCTCTTCATAGCGCTCACGCTCGCGGGCGCTCTGGACGTGTGGCGCGTAATTTCCGGGACGACTGAGTTTCAAGAGTACGACGCGAACGGAGTTGCAATCGCGCGTAAAATTCTTGAAGTGACGCCTGAGCGTGCGCTGGTGCTTCACGCGCCGACCTACAATCCTCCTGTGTTTTTGACAGGGCGGCGCTCGCTTCTGGGCTACACGGGCTACATATGGGCGCACGGGCTGGACTACTCTGCGCGCGAGACGGATATTAAGAGCATCTATGCGGGCGGGGCGGGAGCGGAAGAAGCGCTTGCACGCAACCATGTTGATTACATCCTTGTTGGCCCCCACGAGCGAAGCTACATGCCGGTCAACGATGCGTTTCTGGCACGATTCCAGAAGGTTGGAGAAGCAGGTGAGTACAGCCTCTACAAAGTCGCGCGCAGGTAAGCGGCTTAATCAGCCCGCAACGGCGCGCGCGAATATGAAGGGAAGAGACGAAGAGGCCGCGTATGTTTCCGTGGCTTCAAACCAGAAGCTGTGGCTTATAGGCAGCGCGATTATTTTAATCATCGCCGCCGCGTTGCGTCTTTATCATCTGGATTTGGTTCCATTCCATCATGACGAAGGCGTCAACGGATTCTTCCTGACACGCCTCTACCGCGAAAACTTTTATCAATACGATCCGCAGAACTATCACGGCCCAACGCTCTATTATTTCGCGCTCTCTTCAACTTTCATCTTCGGCCTGACGAATTTCGCCGTGCGCTTTGTGCCCGCAGCTTTCGGCACGGCTACCATCTGGCTCATCCTGCTCCTGCGTAGACAACTCGGAGTGGTTGGCGCGCTGGCCGCTGCCGCATTCGTCGCGGTCTCGCCCGGAGCCGTCTACCTTTCGCGCTACTTCATACACGAATCGCTCTTCGTCTTTTTCATGCTCTGGATAGTTTACGCGGTCGTCAGGTATTCGGAAGACGCCAGCCCGCTCCACCTGATGAATGCGTCGCTGGCGGCGGCGCTGCTGTTCGCAACGAAAGAGACGGCGATAATCAACGCGGGCGTGCTCGCAATCGCAGGAGTCTCAACTCTGGTTTACGCGCGGATGAGAGGCACAATCGAAAGCGAAGCGGCAAATGTGCGCGACGCGCGCTGGAAGGGTTACGGGCAGGTCGAAGAAAGCTTGTCAGAGAAGTTGGAGAGATTCGGAGAGCCTTCGCACCTAGCGCTTTATGCGCTTGCGGCAGTCGCGCTCTTTCTGGCAGTGTGCGTTCTATTCTATTCGTCCTTCTTCTCGAACTATCCGAAAGGCATATGGGACGCTATAGAGGCTTTCAAATTCTGGAGCAAGACCGGCAAGACGGAGCACGCGCATGCGTGGTATCAGTATATTCAGTGGCTCTGGTCGGAAGAGGCCGTGCTGCTGATAACGGGCGCTGTGGGAACGCTCATAGCTTTCATCGCCGCAAAGAATCGCTTCGCAATCTTCGCTGGCCTCTGGGCCGTAGGCATCATCTCTGCCTATTCGCTTATCACTTACAAGACCCCCTGGCTCTCCTTAAACTTCATCATCCCGCTCGCAGTCATAGGCGGCTACGGCATAGACGCTATCTACGATTGGGCCAGAGCGGCAACTGAGCGGATCGTTTTAATCGTCGTCACAGTCTGGATGTTAGGTTTCAGCGTTCGCCAGATGGTTGACCTGAATTTCGTTCATTACGACGACGACACCTACCCTTATGTTTACGCGCACACGAAGCGGGACATCTTCGATCTTCTAAGCGCGATCAACGAGATGGCGCGCACAGCCGGGACAGGGCCCGATACTCAAATAGCAATAGTCTCGCCGGACTACTGGCCACTACCCTGGTACTTGCGCGACTACAAGCAGGTTGGCTTTTATGGTCGCCCAATCGCAGACCCCACGCAGAAGCTCGTCATAGGCTCGACCGCGCAATCCGATCTTCAGATTATCCTCGGCCTTGACTACCAGCTAGCAGGCACATACACGCTACGCCCCGGCGTTGATCTGATGCTCTACGTGCGGCGCGACGCAGCGCGGTGAAGCGGTCAGTACCGCCTGATAGAAGGGATGAGGGATGAGGGATGAGGGATGAAATGGGTTGAGCCAATTGCAGCTTGACGTTCTTACTCCTTCTTATTCATCCCTCCGCCCTCATCCCTCATCCCTTTTACTCCCCGCCCGGCTTAAGCAGGCGGTACTGCCCTTCTTCCCGTTAAATTTCTAGCCTCCAACAAGTAAGCGTGCGCTGGCTAAAGCTTTGGTTGACATTTTCGCGGAGTCCAACATATAGTGTGCTTCACTCGCATCGTGCTCTAGGGACTGCGCTTCGTGTCCCTTTAGTAGCTCGAAAGCGCTTTTGAGACACCGAAGCATGTTCAAACTTCAACGCCTGGAAATCACCGGCTTCAAATCCTTCGCGGATCACACGGAAATTGTCTTCACGGGCGACGGTATCACTGCCGTTGTAGGCCCGAACGGCTGCGGCAAGTCCAACGTCGCGGACGCAATCGCATGGGTTCTTGGCGAGCAGCGCGTCAAACAGTTGCGCGGCGCAGAGATGAAAGATGTCATCTTTCAAGGCTCGCGCAACCGTCAGCCTTCAGGGATGGCCGAAGTAGTGCTGCACATGGTGCGCGACGAAACCATAGAGCACGAGGCGGACATTGACGACATCGATTCGACTCTTGAAGGCATTGACGAGCAAAGCATAGAGGTCGAAGGGAAGCTCGCAGTAGAACTTAATGAAGAAGGCCAGACCGTCTCCTCTTTATCAACAAGCGAAGCGGGAGCATTGGCCCAAACAGAGAGCGGCGAGGCGATTCCCGCATCAAACGCAGTTGCGGGCGAGGCTGCGACGGAAGCAGCCTCGCTCCCGGCTGAAGTTGTGGCGGGCGATTCCACAATCGAAGCGACGAACGATTCCGCGCTACAGCCATCTTCCGAATCCACAAAGCTTCATCACGCGAAGCGCCACTGGCGTCCGAGTCGTCTGGCTCTGGAGTTCGCGCCGGGCGAATCGGTGACGGTCACGCGCAGGCTCTACCGTTCAGGCGAGAGCGAATATCTTTTGAACGGGCGCATGTGCCGGTTGCGCGACATTCACGACCTGTTCGCGGGCACAGGGCTATCGGGCGCGCACTACGCCATCATAGAGCAGGGGCGCATAGGACAGATGCTCTCGGCCAAGCCCATGGATCGGCGCACTATAATTGAAGAAGCTGCGGGCATATCGAAGTTTCGCGTCCGCCAGCGCGCCGCCGAAGCCAGACTTGATTCGGCTAAGTCAAACTTATCGCGCGTCTCCGATATCATCTCGGAAATCGAAAGACAGGTGGGGAGTCTGCGCCGTCAGGCAGCAAAGGCAAGGCGCTACCGTCATCTTCGAGAAGAGTTGCGCGAGCTTCTTCGCCGCGTTTACGTTGCCGAAGAACGCACCTTGTCTTCGCTTCTGGAAGAGACTCGTATTCGTGTTGAAGATGTCGCTCGTGAAGAGCAAGCGCTTGTGGAATCTCTGGCCTCGCTCGAAGAATCTGCGCGGCGCGCAACTCAGGAAGCGCGCGATCTTGAAGATGCTCTGGCCGAGGCGCGTGCCTTTGCTGCGGAAGCTGCGCTTCAGCGTGACCGCCGCCTGCGCGAGCGCACTTATCAGGAGGAGCAGGTTGTTGCGTCCGAAGGCAGGCGCGAGCGTGTAGAGCGCGAGATGGAAAGCGTGGCCGAGCGGCTTGTCGGCGTTGAAGACGAGTGCGCGCGGCTTCGTCAGGCGGAAGAAACCCTGCGGGCTGAAAGCGAGATGAGTGCGCAGCAGTTGCAAACAGCAGAGGCGGCCTACAGCCGCAAGCTGGTAGAGGCAACGGAAGCGGAAGAAGCAATCGAGCTTGCTCGCGCAGAGTTGTTGACGCACACTGCGGCCTCGGAGCGGCTCAGGGAGATTGGACGACAGCTTGAATCGGCGCTCGAAAAAGTTAACGCGCAGGCCGAGGGACTTCTGCGCGAGGGCGAGCGCGCAACCGGTTTTCATCAGGAGCGCATCGTTGAAGCTGAGCAATTGGGCGAAGAGATTGCAGCAGCGCGCCGCTTGCTCGCACAGTTGACAACGGAACGCATAGGCGCTGTAGAAAAGGTGATTCAAGGGCACGAGCGCGTCTCGGACACGGACGCCGAGCTTGCACGTGTGCGCGAAGAGTATTCGCGCGTGCGTCATCGTCTGGACACGCTGAAAGAACTGGACGAGAAGCGCGCTTACTATTCGCCAGCAGTCCAGCAGCTTTTCTCAACGAATGACCAGCCCGTAGATTTTCAGTTCGTGGGCACGCTCGCCGATATGGTTCGCGTTGAGCCGCGATGGGAGCGCGCAGTTGAAGGGGTCTTCGGCACGGCGCTTCAATCCATAATCGTTCCGACGCCCGACGACGCTTCGCGCGCGGCGCACTGGCTTAGAGAGACGGGCGCAGGCCGCGCAAGCCTCCTTGTCGTAGGACTTCATGGTGCGAGCGAAGAGTTGGACGAGGCCATCTACAGACCGTTGATGCGTACTGCGGGTAATTCACAAAATTTTTCCGAA
>DATHJK010000032.1:0-3209 GCA_035316225.1 Pyrinomonadaceae bacterium | reverse complement strand
TTCTTGGCCCAGGGATAACGCCGCGCGCAATCGGCGTTTTTACGTCAACGTCCGCGTACATAGCGCCCTCCGTACCTAAATCACGCATCGCCGTAAAACCGTTCATCAAGGCGTTGCGCACAGAGACGGTCGCGCGTATCGCTCTATAAGGGATGGATTCCCGCAGCAGTTGCTCGTCGTAATCTGCGCTGGTTACGTCGCCCTGCAACAGTATGTGAACGTGGCAGTCAGAGAGGCCGGGCATGACGGTCGTGTGAGAAAGGTCTATGACGCGCGCGTCTTGAGAAGCTGCGCGCTCAATCTCCGCCAGCGGGCCGACCCGAAGGATTCGGTCGTTCTCGATTAAAATCCCCTGATTCTGAAGCACGCGGCCAGCGCGCACGTCAACCAGACGCCCCGCCTTGATAAGCACACGGGACACGCGCGCACCTGTTTGCTGCTGCGCGACGAGTGAAACCTGTAGCAGAGAGCCTATCAGGAACAGGCTAAGAAGCATCTTCTCCATGACGAATCTCCAGATTTGAGAGCAGGCTGCGAGATCATTTCAGAACAACGAACGACACTCAACCCTTTGCGAGCTTTCTTCTTTTCTTTGCATGAATCCTCAATTCTCTTAAGGCTCAAGTTAATGAGAGTTGCAGTTTCTCGCAAAGGCGCAAAGAGAAAACCAAAGCTCGCAAAGGGCTTTTGAGTCAGGTCTGGTAACAGTTGCAGACATCTGGCGCGCCTGTTTCGACATCAAAATCTGGCAGGCGCAATCGCACTTGCCTCTTTATAATTTCCCCCAATTGTAGTAATAATTCTATTAGCTGCTGGCGCGCCGAAAGATCGCAGGCCAGCCGAAATAACGAGAGCGGACAACAGCCATGCGCCGCTTTCAGAAAAAGAGTTTCCGGGCTGTTAGCCCTTCATCGAGCTTCCCTTAAAAAAATTTAGCTACAGGAGTTTTTTAGTATGCGCAAATTTTTGGTTTCAGCCCTCATAGTCCTCTCACTCTTCGCTGCTGCGCTCGCGCAGGGCGGCAACCAGGTGCCCGACATGGGCGACGAGCTTCGCCTGGGTCATGCGCCCAGTCAGCCGAACGGAATAGGCCGCGCCGTCGTGCAGGTCTTCGACGAGCAGGGCAACCCTGTCAAGAACGCCTATCTTAAGCTTCAATCAATCTGGGGCGAAGACAATTTCTGCGAATCTTACGGCTGGACGAACCAGCGCGGCGTGCTCGTGATGCTTCCGATTCACATGGGCACGCTCAAGCTCAAAGTGAAAGCCAAGGGCTACAAGACGCAGGAGTTGACCGTTAATCCAGGCTCGCTCAGCGACCCCATCCACATCACGCTGACGCGAAGATAAGAGCAGGCAACAACAGAAAGTTTATAAGAGCTTGCCGTCATTTTGCGGCAAGCTCTTGTTGTCAAATTTTTGAATGTCGCTGGAGTTAAGATTCACCGTCGAAAGCCGTAGAGAACAGGTAGATTACGCCGGAGAGGAATCTCAAATCTGAAATCTCAAATTTGAGATTAAATGCTCTGAATTTTCTCTCTACTCCCTCAATTCTCCCTGTGTCTGCGTTGATAGATGGCCGCGTCTCATACCGCCCAGCTTCATGCAGATATAAATCTACGCAGTTCTTATACCCATCCTTTGCTCTTCAACCACTCGCGCACCACTTCTCTCCTGTCCCGCTTGTTGCCGTCAATCTCGTAGTTCAACCGCCGCATCTCTTCGGTCGAAAGCGCGCCGCCGAGTTTCGCCAGAACTTCATTCAACTCGGGCACGCGCGCCAGAGCGTCGCGGCGCAACAGGAAAACAGCTTCGTATGGCGGGAAGTAGTGGCGGTCGTCTTCCAGTTGCACAAGGTCCAGAGAAGAGATAAGCCCATCCGTCGAATTACCGGCGATGAAATCAACCTGGCGCGAGGCGAGCGCGCGATAGGTGAGCGACAAGTCCATCTCGCGCGGCGACTCTGCAAATCTAAGGTTGTATGCGCGCGCAAGTCCGGGATAGCCGTCAGCGCGCGACTTGAAATCCTGTCCGAAGCCCGCATGCCATCGCGGTGTGTATTGAACGGCATCGGAAATAGTCTTCAAGCTGAATTTTCGTGCGTCTTCCCCGCGAACCAGGATAGCAAACGTGTTCTCGAAACCAAGCGGCGCACTCACCTCAACGTTAAATTTCTGCGCGTACTCCTGTTTCAGTTGATCGTAGACGGCGCGCGGGTCTGTCATGGGTGGATGGTGAAGAATGTCTGTGTAAGACGTGCCGGTGTATTCTGGATAAAGATCAATGCTCCCGGCGACGAGCGCGTTGTGGCAGAGTTGGCCGCCAAGCTCATACTTTCGCTCGACCTCCACGCCGCGCGCTTCCAACATCTGCGCGACCATCTCGCCCAGCAGAACCGATTCTGTAAAATCTTTCGTCCCGATTGTCACATGAGCATGAGAGGCGGGCGCATCAGACGATCTTCCGCTTCGCCACGCTGCGAAAATTCCAAGCGCGACAATAAGAGCGAGCGCAGCCCAGACCAACCGGCGTAAACCTTTATTGCTTTCTGCGCTCGCGCGCCGTGTCTTGAAATCAAATCTCTTCTCCAGCAGTCCCAGTCCGAAATCCGCAGCGAGCGCCATCAGCGCCGCAGGAACTGCGCCCATCAGAATCAACGGATTGTAGTTGGCGCGCAGGCCGCGAAAGATGTACGTCCCAAGTCCGCCTGCGCCTACAGCCGCCGCAATAGTCGCAACGCCGACCGCAATGACAACGGCCACGCGCACGCCTGTCAGTATCACGCTCGCTGCGAGTGGAAGCTCAACCTGAAAAAGAACCTGGCGGTCGGTCATCCCCATAGCAACGGCAGCCTCGCGCACGCTCGCGTCCACGCCGAGTATGCCCGTCACGGTGTTGCGTATTACAGGCAGCAGCGAGTAGAGAACCAGCGCGACGATTGCCGTGCGCGCGCCTATGCCCCCTATGAAAGGCAGCGGGATGAGGAAGCCGAAGAGCGCAAGGCTGGGCACGGTCTGCATCACGTTGGCAAAGCCGAGCACGGGAGCGCGCAAGCGTGGTTTGCGCGTGAGCATGATGCCGACCGGAATGCCTATGAGTAGAGCGATTGATGTGGAGATTGCTACGAGCGCCAGGTGTTGCCAGACGAGCGTGAAAAACTCTGTGCGATTATTCAGAAAAAATTCCCACGCTTTCATTCACCCCTCCCG
>DATHJK010000031.1:0-3890 GCA_035316225.1 Pyrinomonadaceae bacterium | reverse complement strand
TGGTTTGATCTTCTTCCACAAATCGTCGGGGATATGCCATATTGTTTGAAGAGTGCGTTTGCGAGCCATTGTTTTGTTCCATCCAAACAAAACATACAGGTTCAATTACGCACTCGCTAGTTTTGGGATAGGCTCTAAGTTGAATTCACTTACAACGCCTCTGTTGTTAGCAGGAGACGATTACCGAAAGCCAAGCATCAGGAGCGCAGAGCGATCCGACACAGCGCCGCCCTCTCTCTGCCAATCATGATAAGCCTTCAACTCTTCTTCACTCACTGGGCGATTGCCCAAAAGCGCGGCAGGAGTTCTTTCAAACGCGCGGTCTGTGAGAGCCATGTGCGGGACGCGCACGTGCAGCGCGCCGGGAGACGATAGAGCGGCCTCTGCGGATTCAGCATCCGGAAAAAACTCCTCGTAAGCCAGCAGATGCCAGGCAGCTTGCCCTTCATACTCATCCACAGCCAGCACGCGCAGCAATCCGAAGCCGCTCTCAAGTTGAAAAAGCAGATCGTCGCCCGGAGAAAACGGTTGCGCCATCACACACCTCTCGAAAACAGTTTGCAGTTTTTAGTTTTCAGTTTTCAGTAAAAGCATTTCGCTTCTTTCTGAAAACTGAAAACTAAAAACTTAAAACTGTTTTTAGTCGTAAGCTTAACACAATCTCCGAGCCTTTCCTGACAACAACGGCCAATCCATTTTCATTGCAAAAGCAGCAGGGCAAAACTAAAATCGATACACATGAGCCGGTTCGATTCTGAGAAAGATTACTACTCAATCCTGGGCGCGCGCGAGGATGCTTCGCGCCTGGAGATCGAACGGCTGTACAAGCGGCGCGCGACAGAGCGCCACCCGGATCGTGGCGGCGATGAAGAGGAGATGAAGTCTCTCAACGAAGCCTACGCTATCTTGCGCGACGAAGGGAGCAGGCGTGCATACGACACTCGGCGGAAGCGAACAGCGGGCTTTGAGAGAGCGCATGTTCCTGTTGATAGAGATAGGCCGCCTTACTCGTCGCCTTCAGCCGAAGCGGACATGATCTATGGGAAGATTGCCGGCGCGATTATCTGTTCGGCAGTAGGGCTTATACTGCTCTTTCTGGTTCGCTTCCAGGGGATGTGGTTTCTATGGCCTATGGGCGTGCTGGCCTTCTTCGTCATCCTGTTCGGCGTAATGATGGCGCGCGGAGCAATGATAGCCGTGCGCGAATCTTTCTCTCAAACGCATCCGGCGCAGCGCTACACAAAGTTGCAGGAGGCGCTATTCTGGTCTCTGGTGAGCGTCGCGGGATACGGAGTTTATCTGCTTCTGAGCGCAGTATAGAAAGATTCTCTTGAGATGGAATTTACCGGACTAGACCTATTGTTTCTTGAAGTCAACAGCCTTGAAGAAACGCTCAGTTTCTATTCGGAAGAGCTTGGGTTTGCGGTCGAATCGCACAACCCGGAATCGGAACCTCCCGTCGCCACACTCAGAGCCGGTAGCTTGAAAATAAGTCTGGCAGAGCAACCCGAAACGATGCTGAGGCGCGGGCGCGGCGTTCACTTCTTCATTGGCGTGCGGGACGTTGATGCTTTTTACGGGCAATTGAAAGGCCGTGCCGTTAAAGTCTCGCCGCCTGCGGATGAAGGATGGGGCGGGCGCTTCGTCACGCTTGAAGACCCGGACAAGTACCGGCTGTTCTTCGTCACGTGGGAGAAAAAAGATTAAGGTGTTATCACTTTCAATCATTCAGGTTGGAGACCGATGATGAACTTGCAGCACGTTGAAAATCTCTTCCGTCGTTTCAAAGGGGAAGAGGTTACCGTGAAAACAATCTCCGGCGGGGTTTATCAGGGCGTGGTGGGCGAGATAACCAACGACTACGCTTCGCTCAACATAAAGATTGATGAAGGCGAAGCAGACCGCGTGTTCATACTGCTTCACACGATTGAATCCGTTCTGCCTGCCAGGAAGGTTTAGAAAGCGAGACAGCCGCCCAATCTCTTTGCGAGCTTACGGTTTTCCCTTTGCGCCTTTGCGAGAACATACAACTGTCATCAAACTCGACTTTTGAAGCAATTTGAGGGTTCACGCAAAGGCGCAAAGAAAAGAGCAAAGCTCGCAAAGAAGAGTTTGACGATGGCTCAGAGTCGGTCAAGCAGGTATTTAGAAAATTTCGATGCGTTATATCGCAAATCCTCCGAACCCGTGGCTTACACACTCTGTCGAGTGGGTGGGCGAGCCTCCGCGCGCTGCGTTGGAGGTTTTCGAGGAGACGGAGACGCGCTCGATAATCACGCATAACAAAAGCCCGGACGTAGGGTTCGATTATTCGGTCAACTGCTATCGCGGATGCATACACGCCTGCACCTATTGTTTCAGCCGTCCGACGCATGAATATCTGGGCTACGGCGCGGGCACTGACTTCGAGCGGAAGATTGTTGCGAAGGTGCGAGCGCCGGAAATCTTGCGCGAAGAGCTGATGCGAAAAAGCTGGCGGGGCGATACGCTGGTCTTTTCGTTCACTTCAGACCCTTACATACCTCTGGAAAGCAACTACAGATTGACGCAGAAATGTCTGGAAGTCTGTCTTGAGTTTCGCAATCCCGTAGGCATCGTTACCAAAAGCGCGCTCATACGCCGCGATAAAGAGTTGCTCGGAGAATTGGCGCGCGAGGCGGAGCTTTCCGTCTTCTTCACAATCCCGTTTACGAGTTACGAGATCGCGCGTGCGCTTGAGCCTTACGCGCCGTCGCCCGATGCGCGCTTCGAGGCTATGTCAGTATTGGCCCAAGAGGGCATACGGGTCGGAATTGGAATTGCCCCTGTTATTCCGGGACTGACGACGGACATTCCAGAACTTCTAAAGCGCGCGCGGGAGGCCGGAGCGACGCAGGCTTTCATGAACATACTGCGCCTGCCCGGAAACGTCGCGCCATATTTTGAAGAGCGGCTGCGCGAAACTCTGCCGACAAAAGCGGAGCGTGTGATGCAGCGCATACGCGATGCGCGCGGAGGGCGACTTAATTCGAGCGAGTTCGGCGAGCGTATGCGCGGGCAGGGCGAATACTGGCGCGCGCTCGAACAACTTTTCAAAGTCCAGTGCGAGCGGCTTGGATTCAATAGAAAAGAGGCTGGAACTTACTCGGACTCACGCCGCACAACCTTCCGCAGGCCATCGTTGCAAGCCACATTGTTCGATTGAATATTTGCTGAAGACACGAGTCCTGCTTTTCATCTATAATACTCGCCAATACCGGGAAAACTTAATCAGGAGGGAGAGCTTCCCCATGATTCTTATCAGGGACGTGATTCGTGACCGCGAAGGCTACTCGGTGCACGCTTCGGAAACCGTGCTTGAAGCTGCGCAGTTCATGGCCGAGCGCAACATTGGAGCCGTCTGCGTCGTTGACGATGGCGGGCGGCTACAATGTGTGCTCTCCGAGCGCGACATTCTCAAAAAGGTCGTGGCGAAAAATCTTAATCCGTCAGACGTTAAGGTGGGCGAGATTGCGAACGCGCCTCGCGCCGTAATACGTTGCGACGAACGTCCGCACGACGCAATTATGAGAATGGAGCAGATTGGTAGCCGACATCTTCCGGTCTTCGACGAAGATCGCTGGGTCGGCATGCTGTCCATACGCGACCTGCTGCGTGTAGAGATAGGCGAACAGGGAGACGAACTTAAATTGCTTCACGACTACATTTCACAGTGAACGATTCACGAGATATGTGGTCGAAGGAGTCGCGCGGGCGCGCCCTCTCTCTCTTTGCGCCTACAATGACCGGCGTGAAGGTTGTTCCGCGTCCCTCATCTACAGGAATCAAGCTTTCGGCCAGAATGTTTTCAAGATGAATACACCCGCATTCTTTCAGTCACGAGCGAGGGGAACTGTCACACTCTGTTTCTC
>DATHJK010000030.1:0-4087 GCA_035316225.1 Pyrinomonadaceae bacterium | reverse complement strand
TGCGCGTATCGCCCGATTCATTTCAAAAGGGCTGCGCGAACAGACCTACGCTGTTGATGTCATAGCAGACGGCGAGGACGCGCTCTACAAAGCTGCAATCAACGATTACGACGCAGTGATTCTGGACGTGTTGATTCCGGGGCGCGACGGATTCGAGGTCTGCCGCGAGTTGCGCGCATCAGGTTCGGGCGTTCCTGTGCTCATGTTGACGGCGCGCGATGCGGTCGAGGATAGAGTCAGAGGGTTGGACACGGGCGCTGACGATTACCTCACAAAGCCTTTCGAGGTGGCCGAATTGCTTGCGCGCCTGCGAGCATTGCTCAGGCGCGGGACTACAGTGCGGCCTGCGACAATCATGATAGCTGACCTTGTAATAGACACACGTCCTCACAGGGTCACGCGCGCTGGTCGCAAGATTGAATTGACGGCGAAAGAGTATGCGCTGCTCGAATATCTGGCGCGCGAAGAGGGGCGTGTGCTCACGCGCGCAGAGATTGCAGAGCATGTTTGGGATGAGAATTTCGATCCTTTCTCAAATCTGATTGACGTGAATATCAACCGCTTGCGGCGCAAAGTGGATGACGGCTTCTCAGTTCAGCTTATTCACACGCGGCGCGGTGAAGGCTACATGCTGGCTGCGCCAGACAAACAGATTGGAGCGAGCCTGGAGGACGAAACCGTAAGCGAGAGCGAATCCGGGGACGAAGATGTTTGAGACGATGCGGGCACGATTGACGCTCTGGTACACGGGCGTGCTCGCGCTCGTGCTCGTAATCTTTGCCTTTGCGACCTACGCATATCTTGCGCGCGCGGCTGGTGAGCGCACAGATCAATCGCTAGCGGACACCGCAAACTCTCTAATCTCAAACTTCACGGCGGAGTCTAACGATGAAGAGCAGTCGGGTGAGGACGCCGCAACGGAAGTAACACGTGACTTTCAATTCAACGACAGGCAGGCCATCATCTTCGACGAAAGCGGAAACATCGTAGCCGCTTCCGACCCTCCGACTTATGCTAGAGGTAACAATCCCTGGCCCTCTACGGCTTCGCTCGCGCAAAGTATGGCCGTGATGCTGAAATCGGCAGCGCAATCCGTGCGAGCGTTTGTAACGATTCAGAGTCAGCACGGAGGGATTCGCGCCGTCGCCATTCCGGTCAGAGCCAGTCCCGCTAAATACACCGTTGTCGTCGCTCGCTCGCTGCATGACCAAAACGAAGAGCTTGAACAAGCAAGGCGCGCGCTCTTCGTCACAGTCCCGCTGGCGCTTCTGGTTGCCAGTCTCGGCGGATACTTTCTAGCGCGCAAAAGTCTGGCCCCCGTAGTTGCTATGGGACAGAGAGCCGGGCGCATCGGCGCTGCGAATCTGGGCGAGCGGCTGCCCGTGCCAAACGAACGAAGCGAGCTTGGCCGTCTGGCCTTAATCTTCAATGACCTTCTGGCTCGTCTAGACCTCTCGTTCGATCAGCAGCGCCGTTTCATGGCAGACGCTTCTCACGAATTACGCACGCCCGTTGCGATTGTACGCGGCGAATCCGAGGTTGCTCTCTCGCAAGATGTCAGAAGCGAAGAAGAGTACCGCGAATCTCTCGCAATCGTTCAGGACGAAGGGCGGCGATTGTCGCGCATCGTCGAAGACCTCTTCATGCTTGCGCGCGCAGATGCAGGGCAGTACCAGCCGGACTTTACCAATTTCTATCTTGACGAAACGCTGGGCGAGTGCGCGCGCGCCGTCCGCTCTCTGGCAGCGCGGCATGGCGTAGAGCTTAAGTACGAGCAGAAGGAAGACGAGTTGCTGTTTCGAGGCGATGAAGGACTTATTCGCCGCATGATTCTCAACCTGCTTGACAACGCTATCAAGTACACTCCGGCGGAAGGCAAGATTTGTGTTGAGCTTGCGCGGGATGATGCGGGTTACGCAATCAAGATTACCGATAGCGGTAAGGGCATACCATTGGAAGCGCAGCCGCACATCTTCGAGCGATTCTACCGTGCAGATAAAGCGCGCTCGCGCAATGGAGACACAGGCGGGAGCGGCGCTGGCCTCGGTCTTTCCATCGCCGCATGGATTGCCACAGAGCACGGCGGACGTATCACTCTTTACCAATCAGACCAGCACGGCAGCACATTCGTCATACACCTCCCAGTAGAAGGGATGAGGGATGAGGGATGAGGGATGAAATGGATTGAGCTAATTACGTGTTGAGGCTATTACTCCTTCTTATTCATCCCTCATCCCTCCGCCCTCATCCCTTCCATCCTCATCCCTTCGTTAGTAATCTTCCCGTAATCTTCTAAAGGATAGAGTTGTAAATGCGCGGAATCCGAATTAGAAGCCGGTTCGGGCTTATGGTCAGATTACGTGCAATATTCTGTATTAAGGAAGTGAGAAAGATTTCAATGAAAAGTCACTTGATGTTCTACGCAATTTTGTTCGCTGTCTTAGTCGGCGGAGCAGCCTTTGCGGCAGCGTCGCCGAACACATCTGCGACTCAGAGCAGTAACCAGTCAAGCAGCGAGTCAGGCTTGCAGGAGCGACTTGCGCGTCAGGCGAAGATTACTATGGAGCAGGCGCGGGCAACGGCTCTTAATCGTGCGCAGGGTAATGTAGAGAGCGGTGAATTGGAGCGCGAGCATGGTCGTCTGGTCTATTCATTCGACATACGCAACGCGCGCGGCACAATCACAGAGGTTCAGGTTAGCGCCATCACTGGCAGGATAGTACGTGTCGAACATGAAAACCGTAGACACGAGGCCGCAGAAAGGCTACAGGAGTCGCGTGAGAGAACAGGCCGCAGGCATTAAGGCGAACGGCCTACGAAGTAAAGTTAAAAGTTGTGGCGGCAGTATCTATAAAAATTCAGCCGCCACATTTTTTAATCAGTCAGGGTGTCTTCAGCACAAAAGAATTTCCAAGATAAAGTAATCATACTGAGACAGCGGTCGCCGCGCCAATGTTATAGTATGCAGCCATCAATTGAGCAGCGACATTAGATACGTGAAGAGGGGCTTTGGATTGAGACGCGAGTCGGGCGCAGGCCGTTTGGCCGCTTATTCTCTACGGTACATTTTAATCGTAGCGTTAGCCATCACTGCAACAAGCGTGGGGCAAGGTCAACAACCGTCAACTTACCTACAAAACCCGGTTGCTGCGCCTGCGCAAACTCCTGCTCAGTCGCCTTCAGCACAACCGAGTCCTCTAACTCAGCCCAATACTTCTCCGTCCACTTCAGGCTCACCGCCCGCTTCAACATCACAGGTAACTCCACCTGCTGCTCAGACGAGCGGCGCAGTCTCGCTTGATGAAGCGATACGGCTCGCCAGCGCGCAGGTTTCAGGTTTGCAGCAGGCTGGTTTGAACGAGAGAATCGCGGCTGAAGATGTGCGACAGGCGCAGGCAGCATTTTTGCCAAAAGTCACCAGCCCCATTGACTACATATATACTTCGCCTGCGCTGGGCATCCCTGCGGGCGAGCCGCGCACGCAGAGCTTTATCGCCAACAACGCAATCAGCGAATATCAGGCTTTCGTCAACGTCGCGGGTGATATAGATATTTCAGGACGCTTGCGCGCAACGCTCGCGCGTAATCGTGCGCTCCTGGATGCCGCGCGCGCAGGAACACAGATAGCGCGACGCACTCTTGAACAGGCCACCATTGAAGCTTACTACGGACTTGCACTGGCTTCCGCCGAACACGGCAGCGCCGAACAGAACCTGACCGCGGCTCTTGAGTTCGAGAACGTAACATCGCTGCTTTTGAGCGGCGGCGAAGTCGCACCCGTTGATCTGACACGCGCGCAGCTACAGACCGTGCAAAGACGCGACGAGCTTGAGCGCGCACGCGCGAATGAAGCGGTCGCGTCGGATGCCCTGCGCATTCTTCTGGGTTACGATTCCGCAAGAGCGATTACTACAATTGATCTTGCGACGCTTATGCCTGCCGGTGGCGACGTAGAGCGATTTACCGCCCAGATGATCTCGCGCCGCCCTGAGTTTGCGCTGTTCGATGCCCAGCGTCGCGCGGCGGAACAGGATGTACGTGTTGCTCGCGCGGATCGCCGCCCTCAACTCTCTTATTCCATCAACGG
>DATHJK010000029.1:0-3222 GCA_035316225.1 Pyrinomonadaceae bacterium | reverse complement strand
GCCGCACGCGCTCATAGGCGAGTACGGCGCAGGTCGTGTGCTGATGAAGCCAGCGTCGGAAGGAACAGGCGTCATCGCGGGCGGCGCGGTTCGCGCCGTCATGCAGGCCGCAGGCGTGCGCGACGTTCGCACGAAAGTCTTAGGCTCTAACAACCCGCACAACGTTGTCCGCGCAACCTTCGACGGTCTACTGAGGATGAAAGACCCGCTCGAAGTCGCTCGCTTGCGTGGCAAACAGGTCGAAGAACTGTAAAAGAGATGAACCGTCAATTGTTACTGTTCATCTCTTCATGATTTACGATTTGCGAGGTGCAAAAATGACCGACGAGACTGATGTGCTGCAAAGGCCAGGTCACAAAATGATTCGCGCTCAATACTACAGCCAAGCCACTAATGCTAAGGAGGAGCAGATGGTGCACCGCCTAGGCTTCACCCGGCTCAACCAGACTAGAGAGCTGCCCGACGAGAGGGGCATACGCGAGATCATTGCAGAGGTTCCACACCTCATTCGTATCATCGAATAGAGGCGAATAGTGAATAGTGGGTGGTAAATAGGTAAAGGCTTTCTACTACTCACCATGATGAGGTTCGAGATGGCTAAAGAGAGTAAGCCGCAGCAACAGGGCGGCATGATCAAGATTCAGTATTACCGTAGCTCGATTGCCGCGCCTGAGACGCACAAGCAGATTGTGAAGAGTCTGGGGCTGACGAAGCTCAACCAGATAGTCGAGCGACCGGACACTCCGTCCATTCGCGGTTTCGTCGAGAAAGTTCCGCACCTGCTGCGAATCATAGAGTAGAAAAAGCCGTGAATCGTAAATAGTAAATTGTGAATAGATAAAAGCAGGACGCGCATCCGTTCAATCTTTATTCACGATTCACGCATTCACGATTCAGGATTCACGAGGTTTTCATATGGCACTCAGTCTTAATAACCTGCACCCGTCGAAGGGTGCGACTCATAAGAAGAAGCGTTTGGGACGCGGCCCCGGCTCTGGTCTGGGCAAGACAGCAGGGCGCGGTAACAAGGGACAGAAATCGCGTTCGGGTTATTCTGGCAAAGTCGGTTTCGAGGGCGGCCAGATGCCGCTGCATCGCAGGCTTCCGAAGCGCGGCTTCACGAACATCTTCAAGAAAGAGTGGATCGAAGTGAGCCTTGCGGCGCTGGATAAAAGCTTCGATGCTAATGAAGAGATCACGCCTGAAATTTTGCACGAACGAGGGATAATCAAGAAGGCGAAGCATGATGTGGTCGTGCTCGGCACGGGCGAAGTGACGAAGGCGCTTCGCGTCTCGGCGCACCGCTTCACAAAGAGCGCGCGAGAGAAGATTGAGAAAGCCGGCGGCGCAGTTACTTTAATTGGCGCGCCACCTGTTGAGACTGCTTAACCGGCAGGCGATGTTTACTAAATTGCTGGCAGAAGGCTGTAAGGCAGAGAGTTGGGAAAGTTGCTGCCTTTGCTTTCTGCCTTCGCGTTAAAGCATACTCAGGTTTTCGGCTTCAAGTCAGACAAAATCCGAGCCGTAGAGACGAGGTTTTATGGAAAAGTTTTTCGCAGCCATTCGCAATATGTTCAATGTGCCGGACTTGCGCAGGCGTATCTTCTTCACGCTTGGCTTGCTGGCTGTCTATCGTCTGGGCGCGCACGTTACCACGCCCGGCATTGACAAGGCTCGTCTCGAACAGGTCTGGAACGAAGTCGGCAACACTCTTCTGGGCGTGCTTGATCTCTTTTCAGGAAGAAACTTCCGAACAATCTCTATCTTCGCGCTGGGCGTTACGCCCTACATCACGGCATCAATCATTTTGCAGTTGATGACTGTGGTCTCGCCGCAATTGAAGAAGTTGCAGGAAGAGGGCGAGATGGGTCGCCAGAAGATAAATCAGTGGACGCGCTATCTGACGGTCGGCCTGTGCTTAGTGCAGACATCGTTCGTCGCCGTGTGGCTTCAGAAGAACGGCGTGGGCGCTCCGACGTGGAGCTTTCTGCTGACCTGCGTGCTCACACTGACTACGGGCACGATCTTCGTCATGTGGTTGGGCGAGCAGATAACCGAGCGCGGCATAGGCAACGGCATCTCGCTTCTCATCTTCGCCGGAATCGTAATAGGGCTGCCGCGCGGCGTCATGCAGGTTTTCGAGCGCGTGCGCGGCGGCGATACGCTTGAGACCATAGGCGTCATCGCTCTAGTCATCGCTTTGATAGCAATCATAGCCTTCATCGTCTTTGTGGAAGCGGCGCGCCGCAAAGTCGCCGTAAGCTACGCGAAGCGGCACGTAGGTCGCCAGCTTGTAGGCGGACAGCAGACCACCATGCCGCTCAAAATCAACATGGGCGGCGTCATCCCTGTCATCTTCGCGTCCTCTGTTCTATCTATGCCGCAGAGTCTGTTCGCAGCCTTCCCGCCGCAGAATCAGACTTCGACGTGGGGCAGAATCTTCAACTTCTTCCAGCTCTTCCACGCGGGCGATCCCTATTACGAGTTGGTCTTCCTGTCGCTCATCATCTTCTTTACGTTCTTCTACGTCTCAATCGTATTCAACGTAGAAGAGGTTGCTGACAATCTGCGCAAGCACGGCGGATTCATGCCGGGCATCAGACCGGGAAGAGCAACGGCTGAATATTTAAGAACCATTTTGACTCGTCTGACGACAGTCGGCGCAATCTATCTTGCATTGATCGCGTTCTTCCCTCAGTTCATGCTGAGCGGTTTCAAAGTCGGACGCCTGCCGTTCATAGGCACGTGGCTGGATCAGTTCGTCAGCAGCACGCCGGGACTGGGCTGGATTCCTACGGGCATGGGCTACCAGTTCTATTTTGGTGGAACATCCTTGCTGATTCTCGTCGGCGTCGCAATGGACACCGTAGCGCAGATTGAAGCGCAGCTAGTCATGCGCAACTACGAAGGATTCCTCGGCACTGGCAGTAGACTGCGCGGACGAAGAGCATAAAAGCGGTGATAAGTGATAAGTGATGAGTGATAAGAAAGAACAAGGTTAATCTCATCACTTATCACTTATCACTTATCACTTTATGTCAAATATTATCGTGTTAATGGGCGCGCCGGGCGCGGGTAAGGGGACGCAGGCGCGTATGCTGCAAGAGCGTCTTGGTCTGCCGCAGATTTCGACGGGCGACATCTTCCGCGCGATGAAAGAGGCGCGTACACCGTTGGCCGATGAAGTGCGAGCGATAATGAGCGCGGGCAAGCTCGTCCCCG
>DATHJK010000028.1:0-8463 GCA_035316225.1 Pyrinomonadaceae bacterium | reverse complement strand
AGTGTCACTACTACCACAGTCTAGGTACTTGCTATCGGATGAGAAAGCAATCGTAGTGAGCGTTCGGTTATATACCTTCAACTTGGCAGGTGGCCCGGTATTACTTATATCCCACAAAAGCAATTGACCGTCTCTACCTGCGCTGGCTAATGTGTTGCTATCAAGCGGTGAAAATGCAATGGCAAATATCCCTATTGCCTGTCCTTTAAGAATTTTTGGTTTCCATCCGTTATTCACACTCCATAGCCTTATCTCTTCTCCGCCGTCTTCCGGGTGTTCACCATTGCAACTTGCCAGAAAATCGCCATCAGGTGAGAAGGTCAAACGGAGAACAGCTTTATTGTCTTCACGTCGTAGAACATTTAGCAATGGTAGTCCTGCCTGTGTATCCCACAACCTGATGGTCGCGTCCTGGCCGCCGCTGGCTAGAATTTTTCCATTAGGCAAAAATGCGACCGAATAGACTGCGCCTGCGTGTCCTTTCAACGGAGGGAATTTAGGACGCCATGTTTTTGTATCCCATAGAATAATTGTGCCGTCCTCGCTGGCGCTCGCCGCCATGCTGCCATCACGCGAGAAAGCTACAGACCATATATGTTTCGTGCGATCATTCACGAAGTCATCCAGTGTTTTCTTGAGACTTAAAGACGGCTTGAGATTCTCCTGCGGCTGTGACGCCTGTATGTCTTGCTTAGCTGAAAACCAGTGTGGAAAAACTGAACGCATAGAAATGGCAAGTCCCGCAATCAATACGAGCGCAAGCGCGGCGATGAGCCAGGGACGACGCAGGCTGCGCAGGCGTGTGGGCGATTTGGAGGGCTTTGGTGTTGGCTCTATGTTGCCCTGTAGTATTGGCTCGTGCGGCGGCTGAATCAATAGCGTAGAAATTTTGTCTTTGGAATCAGGCGATGATTGAGAGCCGGGTTGATTCTCTTCATCCGGTTGCGTCGTGGCAATCTCCCGGCATGCGCGCTCAAGAGCGGCGCGCATCTCTTTTGCGGAGTCGAAGCGATCCCACCAGCGCACCTCCATCGCGTGTGAGATAACTTTAGAGACCGCTAACGGAATAGCAGCATTGACTTCGTGGGCAGTTGGCAATGGGTCGCCCTGTTTTCTCTGTAAGGCTTCGTCCCGGAAAGGAGCCTCGATGGGAATACGTTCGGTTAGCAGATGGTAGAGTGTCGCGCCCAGGCTGTATAGGTCACTCTGCGGCCTTATATCCTTATTCTGTAGCCGTTGCTCAAGCGGCGCATACGCGCGCGTGAAGCCGATCACGCTGGAAACGAGCTTCCCATCAACTACTGTTGCCATCTGCCCGGTCGCACCTTTAGCCAGGCCAAAGTCTAGCAGATAAATTTCGCCGTTGTCCGCTAGCTTGATGTTGGACGGTTTGATGTCGCGGTGAATGATAGCATCGGGCCGTGTGTGCAGGTATTCGAGCGCGTCCAGAATCTTGTCCGCCCAGGGCAGAAGCTCCTTGCAGGTAAACGGGCCTTGATGCTGCCGCAAGCGTTTGTTCAATAGAGCCTCTAGGTCTTCTCCTTCTATGAAGTCCATGACGAGATACTGCTCGAAGAGGCTCTTAGATATTTCATCTGGATATGCCTGCTCCAAAAGCGACCTGTTGAGGCGTATGCGGCTCTCGCCCTCCGGCTCCTGCTCAATCCATTTATGAATGTACCCGGCCAGATTAATCTGTTCAAAGCGCCGCACATCGAAAAGAGAAGGGCCTTTGAGTAATAGATTAAGCTCACCCATCAGAGCGCTCTGAAGAGATTCCGTCAAAGGCGCAGAGTCATCGTATTCGTCCAAATGTCCTTGTACGCCCATAGAGAGTTGACCACGCAGGTACTTTGATAACGGATCACGAGCATCCCGAAGTTTGACAACCAGCCCTGCTATGTTTTTGAAATCTTCCGCACGAAACAGCGCCCTTGAAAAATAGTCGGTCACACGCGGTAGAGAGGGATGATTCAATCCGCGAAGCAGTTTGGCCTCTCGCTCGAAAGCCCTACGTAGCTTCTCCTCCAAAGCCTTGCGTTGTTCCTCATCAAGCCTCTGGTCATCGCTGACAATTCTTTCTTTGGTCTCTTTGATGGCTACACTACAACCGAAAGCCTCATCCACAGCTTTATAGACGTAGCCGAAGCCGCCGCCACCGATCTTGTGGAGAATTCGGTAACGCTCTTTCAGGTTAGCGCCAGGAGATAACATAGCTTGATGAGGTGCATGCTAAGATGAGTAGCTCGGGGTGAGTTGTTATGTTACAGGCTTGACGGTATCATTCACCTCGAACATCATAAGCTTTCGCAGTTTATCAGATTCAATAAGCAACTCAAGCCATTTCCGCTTCAGGAATCAAGTACCCAGAAATCCTGACTAATGCTCGATACAGGGCAGACTTTAAGTAGAACGCGGGAATGAAGAGCGAGCTATCGAAGACGAGCGGCAGTCCTATGATACGCTCTGCCGCCCGCTCACGCGGGCTGTATGTTGTCAGCCTCTTAACTCCTTCACTTCTTTTTTACAAGTCAACAGGGCATAATGCGCTCATTCGTTCTCATTTTATTGGAGTCAAAATTTGAAGACAATCAGTCTTGAGTTGCGCGAGATTCGCTTGCCGCTTATACATTTCTTCGAGACGAGCTTCGGGCGAACGACCGAGCGGCGCATTCTGCTGGTGCGTGTTGCAGACCGGGACGGCGCGGAAGGTTGGGGTGAATGCACTGCGGGCGAAGGGCCGTTTTATTGTGAGGAGTGGACGGAGACGGCTTGGAATACCATAGCGGATTACCTGATGCCTATGGTTGTAGGTAAAGAGATTGAGTGTGCGGGCGAAGTTAACAGCTTGATGAAAGCCGTGCGCGGAAATCGAATGGCGAAAGCTGCGGTCGAAACCGCGTGCTGGGATTTGGAAGCAAAGCGTGCCGGAATCCCTCTCTGGAAATATCTGGGCGGCGTTCGTGATGAAATAGCATGCGGAGTCTCAATCGGTATTCAGGAGACGCCCGAAGCTCTTCTCGAAAAGATTCAGAAGGAAAGGGGCGCGGGCTACCAGCGCATCAAGATTAAGATCAAGCCGGGATGGGACGTTGCAGTTCTTGAAAAGGTGCGCGAGCGCTTTCCAGATATACCGTTAATGGGCGACGCAAACTCAGCCTACACGCTTGCCGACGCTCATCTTTTTCAGGAGATGGACAGGTTCAACCTGATGATGATTGAGCAGCCTCTTGCTTACGACGACATCTTCGATCACGCTAAGCTGCAACGTCAAATTAAAACTCCGGTCTGCCTGGACGAATCAATAAGAACGCCCGCCGACGCAGAGCACGCGATTGAGATGGGCGCGTGTCGCATCATCAATGTGAAACTGGGACGTGTAGGCGGGCATGCAGAAGCAAAGAGAGTCGAGCAGTTAACAGGCGAGCGCGCCATTCCAATCTGGTGCGGCGGGATGCTCGAATCCGGAGTTGGACGCGCACACAACATAGCCATGTCCACGCTCGAAAATTTTCAATTGCCGGGAGACGTTTCTGCGAGCGCGCGTTACTGGGAAGAGGACATCATTGAGCCTCCTGTGACGGTTACTGAGCGCGGGACAATCAAAGTGCCGAACGCGCCCGGAATCGGTTTCAATGTTAATCAGAAGCGAGTTGATGAGATAACCGTGCGAAAAGAGAGACGTAGGGTTTGAGGCCGGATGAGCTTTCAGGAATTTTACGCATCGCAGGGAAAAGAGTTGCTCGAATATTTCGAGCGGCGCGAGCGCGAGTTTCTTAAATTCACTCGCGCGCTTGTCGAGACGGAATCGCCTTCGGGATACGCCAAAGGGATACGCGCCGTAGTCAGCCTGCTGGCAGACCAGGCGCGAAAGATTGATGGCGTGACTTCTGTGGAGCTAGTTGAAGGCGAGCAATATGGCGCGCACCTGCGCGTGCGGGCGTTCGGCGGAGCAGATGACAGTGAACAGATATTAATCATCGGGCACACTGACACCGTTCACGAACTCGGATCGTGGAAAAGTCTCTGGCGGGAAGCGGAAGGGCGTGTCTATGGCCCGGGAATTTTCGATATGAAAGCGAACTGCGCTCTCGCAGTAGAAGCTCTTCGCGCTTGCTCTGTTCTGAATTTCAGACCGAGGCGGCCAGTCCTCCTGCTTCTCACTTGCGATGAAGAGATTGGTAGCGTACGAGGTCGCCCTTTGATCGAGGAAGAGGCAAAGCGAAGCGCGTACGCGCTGGTGCTTGAGCCGCCAGCTACCGGAGGCAGAGTAAAGACAGAGCGAAAGGGGACTGGAATATTCACGCTTGAAGCAAAGGGGCACGCCGCGCATGCAGGATTAGAGCCGGAGAAGGGGGCGAGCGCGGTTCTTGAAATCGCTCGCCAGATTGAGCGGCTGCATTCTATGAATGATCTTGAGCGCGGAACAACCGTCAACGTGGGAACAGTCGAGGGTGGTTCTCGCGTGAACGTAGTTGCGGCGGAAGCCAGAGCCGAGATTGATGTTCGATTCGGCACTGCGGCTGAAGCCGAGCGAATCGCTCAGGCCATTCGAAGCTTGAAGCCTTACGACGAGCGCGTGCAGTTAATCATAGGCGGAGGCATCAACCGGCCTCCGCTTGAGCGGTCAACCGGAGTCGTTGAGCTTTACCAGCAGGCAAAGCATGTAGCCTCCGTGCTGGATTACGAGTTGGGCGAGGCGCGCGTTGGTGGAGCTTCCGACGGAAATTTCGTAGCGGCGATAGGAACGCCAGTGCTGGACGGACTCGGCATTGACGGCGACGGGGCGCACGCCGCGCACGAGCATATCAAGACGAGAGAGATAGCGCAGCGCGGCGCGCTGCTCGCAGGGTTGATTACAACATTGTAGAGGCATGGGGCAAGGCCTCTGCCTCTTATAGGTGAATCGAACATTGAAGATTGCTACCTGGAATGTGAACTCGATTGCCGCGCGTCTGCCCATTGTCACGAAGTGGCTTGAGATGGAGCGCCCGGAGTTTCTATGTCTTCAGGAGATAAAGTGCGTAGACGAGAAATTTCCTGCGGAAGCTTTTTCAGAACTGGGTTATATATCGGAAACGCACGGGCAGAGAACTTACAACGGTGTGGCTATTCTTTCCAGAAAGCCGATTGAAATGGTCGAGCGCGGTTTCCCGGACGATGAAGAGGGCGCGCACGCGCGCCTGCTTTCGGCCACAATCGCGGGCATTCATGTCGTAAACGTTTACATCCCGAACGGGGCTTTTGTTGGCTCGGACAAGTACGCATTCAAGTTGAATTGGATGCGTCGCCTGCGTGCGCTCTTTGATGAAAAGTATAAGGAGAGCGATCTGGTTCTGCTCTGCGGCGATTTCAACGTTGCGCCCGAAGAGCGTGACGTTCATGACCCTGAATTGTGGGAAGGGCACGTGCTTTTCAGCCGCCGCGAACGCGAAGCTCTACTCAATATAAAAGAGTGGGGATTCGTGGACGCATTCCGGCTGCATACGGAAGAGAGCGGCCATTATTCGTGGTGGGATTACCGGCAAGGGGCATTTCGACGCAACGCAGGGCTGCGTATAGACCACATCTGGGTCACGAAGCCACTGGCCGAGCAGTGTGCTGCTTCATGGATTGACAGTGAGCCGCGCACATGGGAGCGCCCTTCAGACCACACGCCTGTGGTGGCAGAGTTCAAGTGATTGCGGAATCGCTCAATTGCAGAATGGGGATTTCGGACAGGCGGATTTAAGTAGAGCTTGAAACTAAATTAACAGCTTCAGTCTTCAATCTGCTTTCCAATCCGCAATCCGCAATTAAAGAGGGGGATGGATGGAGAATCGAAACCGTGATGGATTAATGTTGGCTGCTGCGAGCGTGGGCGGTTTTCTGGCGGCGCGTGTGTTGTGGAACTGGTGGCGCGAGTACGAACTGCACGGGCGCGTGGCATTGATTACGGGCGGGTCGCGCGGGCTGGGGCTTGTGATGGCGCGTGAGTTTGCGCGCGAGGGCGCAAGGCTTGCCATCTGCGCGCGTGATGTTGACGAGCTTGAGCGGGCGCGTGCCGATTTGATGAATCGAGGCGCGGAGGTTCTAGCCGTCCCGTGCGATGTCACGGACAGGTCACAGGTATGCGAGATGGTTAAGGTTGTGCAAGATCATTACGGCCAGATTGACGTGCTTGTGAACAACGCTGGCGTTATTCAGGTTGGGCCAATCGAGGTGATGACGGTCGAGGATTTCGACGAAGCGATGCGTGTGCATTTCTGGGGGCCGCTCTATACGACCTTTGCTGTGCTGCCGGAAATGCGCCGGCGCGGGCAGGGGCGCATCGTGAACATCTCTTCCATAGGCGGCAAGATAAGCGTCCCGCATCTTGTTCCCTACAGCGCAAGCAAGTTTGCGCTGGTCGGGCTTTCTGAAGGTTTACGCGCTGAATTGCAGAAAGACGGAATCGTGGTCACGACAGTTTGCCCCGGACTGATGCGAACGGGCAGCCCGCGCAACGCGACGTTCAAAGGGAAGAACCGCGCAGAGTATGCCTGGTTCAGTATCAGTGATTCGCTCCCTCTGTCTTCGATGATGGCCGGGCGCGCGGCACGACAGATCATTGCGGCATGTAAGCGCGGCGATGCTGAGATTGTCCTCACCATTCAAGCTCAGCTTGCAGTCAAATTCCACGGACTCTTTCCGGGACTGACAGCAGATATGCTGGGACTAATCAATAGACTCTTGCCAGCGCCCGGCGGCATTGGTAAGCGCCACGCGAAGGGAAAGGACAGTGGCTCGCCGCTCTCGCCTTCATGGCTTACCGCACTGAGCGACAAAGCTGCCGAAAGAAATAACGAGATGGCTTAATCAAACGATGCTTCCGGCGGACTGCATATCGTGCTCACATTATTTAGGTTGACAAGTCTGGCGCTCGAAGGTATAAGTCACGACCGGAACTCACAAGCGTAGCTGAACAGGGTGCTCGTCTGGGTCAAAGCTGTAGCGCTCGCTTGGCTGGTCGAACCAAATTCTTGCTATGCACGCTCGCAAGCTTTCGCGGTAAGATAGTTTCTCTGCGATTTCCCAAGATTGTTCTGGTCGAGAGGGATTTCAGCAGAGCCTTTTTATATCCCTACTTTACCTCAGTCTCCAATTACACCCACGAAGGAGGAAGAAACATGGCAGACACAGACGCAAGCGGCTCTATCATTATGCTCGACATTCCGGGAAGCGATAAGGTGAGTGAGGCTTTCAAAGATAAGGTCATGCAAATCGCTGCCGACCTTGGAATCAATCCAAATTTTCTGATGGCCGTGATGAGTTTTGAGACCGGCGGTTCGTTCAGTCCCTCGGTTAGGAATGCCGCAGGCAGCGGCGCGGTCGGTCTTATCCAGTTTATGCCCAAAACAGCGAAAGACCTTGGAACGAACACAGGTGCGCTGGCTAAGATGACGGCGGAAGATCAGCTTGATTTTGTCGCTAAATATCTTAAGCCCTTTAAAAATCGGATGAAGACGATTGAAGACGCATACATGGCCGTGCTTATGCCTTCGGCCATCGGCAAAGGCAGTAACTTCGTTCTCTTCCGCAAACCCAGCGTAGGCTATAACCAGAACAAAGGGCTTGACGTTGATCAGGACGGATTAATCACCGTTGGCGAAGCAGCCGATAGGGTCAGAAAGAGATTGGGTGACGCAGCCACAGGCACGGCGACCGGCGAAATTCTTCACCGCAGTATGAAGGGGGCAGAGGTCGAGCGGCTGCAAGACGAGTTGATTAACCTGGGTTACATGACGCCGGCGCAGAAGCAGGGCGGCGCGGGCAGCTTTGGGCCAGTCACCGAAGGGGCGCTCCAACATTTTCAGGCCGACAACCATCTCGACGCTAACGGGACATTTGATCTTCCGACGCAAACGGCGGTGCGACAAATCAACGAGGGCGTCAAGAGTGGGAGCACAGGCCCGGTCGTACGTGGGCTTCAAGACAGGCTCGTCGCGGTCGGCGGAATGACTATCGCGCAGGTGAGCACAGGGTTAGGAACTTTCGGGCCGCAGACGGAGGCGGCACTCAAGACCTTTCAGATGCAGCACGGCATGAATCCTCCAAGCGGTATTCTCACGGACGAGACATACAGGGCACTGCTTCTGGCCGCGCCGCAGGCTGTTCACAAACCGGAGCTATCCAGTAGCACTTCGATTGATGTCGTGCTGCCGGAGTCCGGCATAGGTTACAAGACTTATAATCGCGAGCCGGGCGGCGCAGACCAGATTGGGCGAGCCTCAACGATTCGCAATGTTCAGCACCTGGGCGAGTTGTGGAACGCAATACACCCGGACATAGTGATTGGCGTCGGCGATATAAGCCGCAGAGGCGGCGGCAATTTCCCTCCCCACAAAACACATAAGGACGGGCTTGATGTTGATTTGAGGCCGCTCACCAATAACGGCGTCAACGAGCCGACCAACATCGGCGCAGCCAACTTCTCGCACGGGC
>DATHJK010000027.1:0-2791 GCA_035316225.1 Pyrinomonadaceae bacterium | reverse complement strand
CTCGCCTACAACATCGCCGCGCTTTCTCTCAAGAATGGCAGATGCAACAACCTCTGCCGCGCCAGCCGTGCCCGTGTCAATCATAGCTACGAGCGGCCCTGTGAAAACAACTTTCTGCTGGCTAGCCGTGAAGGTCTTCTTCACCTGACCTTCGCGCCCTACGGTTTGCGCCAATGTGCCGTCGCCTATGAACAGGTTTGCCACTGCGACGCCTTCATCGAGCGAGCCTCCGGCAACGCCGCGCAGATCAACCACGACCTTCTGCGCGCCCTGCCGCACCAAATCCTGTAGCCGTGTGCGAGCGTCATTGGCCTCGCCTTCCGCCAGACTGTTGATGCGAAGAATGCCGACTCGTCCGGCCTCCATACGACCTTCAGATGCGGGCGCTCTGAATGCTCCACGCTTCACAGAGATGGTGAAAGGACGTGTGTTTGCTCTGAGTATGCGCAGCTTAACTTCCGAGCCTGCCGCGCCGTTCAATAGCTGCTTGGCATCGTATAACGAGATGTCGCGCGTCGCTTTATTGTCAATGTATTCGATGATGTCGCCGGCGCGTATCCCGGCCTGATCCGCCGGAGAGCCTTTAATCGGCGCAATGACGTAGAGATAGGATGAGAGTTGAGAGAGTTCTGCGCCTATGCCTGCCTGATTACTGTTTGCGCTTGCGCGGTAATCGCGTACCTGATCAGGCGTAAGATATGTAGAGTAAGGATCAAGCCCATAGGCCAATCCTCTGAGAGCGCCTGCGCGAACCTTCTCCATGTTAGGCTCGTCAACGTAATCGTTCTGTATGTGCTGTAGCACATTCTCGAAGATGCGTAGCTGCGCCGACGGGTCGTTGGCGGGCTGCTGCGCGCGCGTCCCAATCCAGCTTCCGACGAAAGTGTAAAGAGCCAGGCTGGCCGAGAGAACGACTAAGGCGAACTTGGTGCGAAATGACATTTGAAACCTCTAGTATTGAAGAGCTATTCACAACTGGCCGTGCCACGCTTTTTTAAAGCGCGACATTATTTCAAGCAAAATGTATCATACAGTGGCGCATAGATAGCGCGCAAGCAACCATAGTAGAGATGGAAATCTTCTAAAAGCCACGCTCTCTATGGCGCTCCCGAAAGCCGAAAACCAGCTTGTCAAATTTTATGAACGAACACCAGGGCGCTTCCATCTACGATTATGTCAAACAAGAGGGGCGCATTCTGGCGCTTGACACTGGCCGCAAACGCATAGGCGTAGCAATCTCGGACGAGATGGGCGTCACAGCGCGCCCGCTTCCTGCGCTTCAGCGCACAAGCTGGAAACGTTTGCTAAACGAAGTCGCCCGGCTCGTACGCGACTTTGACGCGAAAAGGCTTGTAATTGGTTTGCCGCTCAACATGGATGGAACCGAAGGAAAAGCTTCTGGCGAGGTTAGAGAGCTATATCGAAAATTCTCCCTTTCGCTCGAAATACCCGTTTGCTTGCAGGACGAGCGGCTGACATCGCGCGAGGCCGAGGAGAGGCTTCGGCGCGCAGGGCGCAAACCGAATGAGGTGGCAGACATGGTTGACAGCGAAGCTGCTGTCATTATCCTTCAGGACTTCCTGGCATCGGAAAGAGGAGATAAGATAAGCTTTAGCACGTACTCCTAACTTATTTCAGCGGCGGCTTCTCTCAGAAATTCCGAGATGAATATTTATCGGCTCTCTCGAATTGAAGCTGAACATGGTTTTTATTTCCTCTTTAACTTCATACGCTAATGAGAAAACTACTCGTACTTTTTCTACTATTAATCATCTGCGCAGGGGCCATAATTTTCTGGGGCTATAGAGATTTACATACAGCCGTTGCTCACTCAAAGTCGAATCAATACATAGAAATCCCTCGCGGCCTCTCGCCCGCTGAGATTATTGACAGGCTCACACAGGAAGGCGTTATCAGACACAAATGGCCTTTGCTGGCCTATATCAAATACAAAGGTCTGGGCGGGCGCTTGAAGGCGGGTGAGTACAGATTCCCTTCCCCTATCTCTCCGATGACTGTCTTGAAAAAACTTGAAGAAGGAGAACAGAGGCTCAGCCGTTTCACTGTCATCGAAGGCTGGACCAGATGGGACATCGCCGCATCAATGGCGCGCCTTCCTGAATTGAGGCTACAGAGCACGGACGAGGCTTTGCGGCTAATGGACGACGTGAGCTTGATTCATGACGTGGACCCGCAGGCCATGAATCTGGAAGGGTATCTTTTCCCGGATACATACAATTTTCAACCCGATGCCACTCCAACCTTAATGATAGCAACTATGGTCAAGCGTTTCCTAAAGGAATGGAAGCCGGAATGGACTGCGCGCGCCGAGGAGCTTAACTTAACCCCGCGCCAGATTATGACCGTGGCCTCTCTTATAGAAACGGAGGCAAAACTTTCCGAAGAGAGACCCGTAGTAGCTTCTGTCGTCTACAATCGTCTGAAGCGTAACATGCCGCTCGGCATTGATTCGTCCATCATCTATGCCTCGAAGCTTGCAGGTAAATGGAGAAATGACGGCAGAGTTTACCAGAGCGATCTGACGCGACAGTCGCCTTACAACCTGCGAATTCATTCTGGACTCCCGCCTGGCCCAATCGCTTCGCCCGGCTTAAGCTCGATTGAAGCCGCACTCAATCCGGCCAGTACGGAGTTTCTCTATTACGTTCGTAACCCTGACCGCAACGATGGTGCTCACAACTTTTACACAAACGAAGCAGAGTTCCAGCGCGGCGTTCAGGCGCTCAGGCAGTGGGAGAGAAATCGCAACGCTTCGAGCAATATTAACAGT
>DATHJK010000026.1:0-3782 GCA_035316225.1 Pyrinomonadaceae bacterium | reverse complement strand
GTTTCTGAAAAGGACTGCGCGAAAGCATGAAGCGCGAATTGTATTGACCGCGCACACTATGGACGATCAGGCCGAGACCGTTCTGATGCGATTGATGCGCGGGAGCGCTGCGGAAGGTTTGAGCGGCATGGAGGCTGTGAGCGCTCTGGAAGGCAACAGAGCGGTGCTGCTCGTTCGCCCTCTGCTCAGTTGGGCCAGGCGCGCCGATACCGAAAGATATTGCCGCGAGCGCGGGGTCGAGTTCAGGGTGGATGAAATGAACATGGACGAGAATTTCACGCGCGTCCGTGTTCGTAAAAATCTGCTGCCGCTTATGCAGCAATTTAACCCGCGAGTTGTTGAAACAATCTCCCGCACGGCCTCGCTGCTTGCGGAAGATGCTTCGGCCTTGAACGCTTCAGCCGCAGAGTTGCTTCAGAGAGCGAGCGAAGAAGGTGAAAGGTCATCCAAACTGCCACGACTGCGCGTACAGATTCTGCGCGATGCTCCGGTTGCCGTGCGCAGGCGCGCTCTGAGACAGTGGATTGCCGAAGGGCGCGGGCATCTGCGAAGGCTTGAGTTGGTTCACCTTCTGGCTGTTGACGGCCTGCTGGAAGGCGAGCGCGGGGGGCGCGTGATAGTGCTGCCGGGGGGCGTCCGAATCTCCCGCCGAAAGAATAGACTTGAGCTTTTCAAGGAAAAAGGTTGAAAAAGGTTTTTACGGAGACTAAAATTCTTTTTGGGTAATCAAACCGCAAGCGAAAATTCGCGGGCGGTTCTTATTTTTGCAGCTTTATCGAAAGAGGGGCTTCCGGTGGCCGAAATCAAAGAAGTTTACAGCGCGGCGCACATAGCCGACCGCGTGCAGAATCTGGCGGCTGAGATCGCGCACGCTTATGAAGGGCGCGACCTGACAATCCTTTCCGCTCCAGAAGAGAGCTTCGTCTTTCTGGCAGACCTGCTGCGCGGGCTTCATGCGCCCGTTAGAACCGCGTTCCTTCGCTCGAAACATAATTCTTTGGCGGGCGTACAAGACATCTCGTTTACGACCGACACGGATTTGACTCGCTGCGACGTGCTGCTGATAGAATCAGTGCTGGAGACGGGCGTGCCGCAGGAATATTTGATAAAGCAATTGCTGGCGCGCGGCGCTGCGAGCGTGCGCCTGTGCGTGCTTCTGGATAAGCCTGACAGCCGGCGCGTAGAGCTTAAGCCGGACTGGCGAGCGTTCGAGACAGGCGAAGAATTTCTTTTCGGCTACGGTCTGGGTTTTCATGGACGTTTCTGTGAACTGCCGTTTCTTGCGACGTTCGCTGAAAAGCAGAGGTCAGAGGTCAGAGGCTAGATGTCAGTCAACTGCTTTTTCACTGACATCTAGTCTCTGACCTCTGACCTCTGCTCTTCAGCAACTTGAGGAAAGCGCGGGGCATCTAAAAGTTTGCGTCGCTAGCGGGATCAGAACATAAAGAAGCGCTTCCGCCCGCCGCTACGCAATAAATTTAAGGGGTTCGGGAGCGACAAATGATGCCGGGATAGGTTATCATCGGCATCGGAGGCTTAGGGAAAACATTTTGAGTTCTACGGCAAGACAAATCATCTTCTGGCTCTTCATAGTCATAGGCGCGCTACTGCTCTACAAGGTCTTTGGCGGCGCTCAGGGTAAAGGCGTTCAGCAGCTTGACCAGACCGCGCTGGAAAGCAAAATTCGCAGCGGTCAAATAGCGCAGATTACTTTCAAGCAGCAGGAAGCGACCGCCGTTGACGCAGGCGGGCAGGAATATCGCACGCCGCTTTCCAACGAGTTTGTCAAAAGAGATTTCAATGCGCTCGCGCGCGAGATAGTTGACGGCAACCCGCGCGTCAAGAAGGTCGAGGAAGAAGCTGGCAGCAGCTTCATTTGGCCTATGATATTCAGTTGGGCGCCCATTCTCTTCATCATTGTCATCTGGATATTCATGCTGCGCCAGATGCAGTCGGGCGGCAACAAGGCTCTCAGTTTCGGAAAATCCCGCGCCAAGCTTCTTAACAATCAGCAGAAGCGCGTTACGTTCAAGGACGTGGCGGGCGTGGAAGAGGCCAAAGAGGAGCTTCAGGAGATAATAGAATTTCTGAAGGAGCCGCAGAAGTTCCAGAAACTAGGCGGGCGCATCCCCAAAGGCGTTCTGATGATGGGGCCTCCGGGAACGGGCAAGACTCTACTGGCTCGCGCCATTGCGGGCGAGGCCAACGTTCCGTTCTTCTCTATTTCCGGCTCTGATTTCGTAGAAATGTTCGTAGGCGTGGGCGCTTCGCGCGTGCGCGACCTCTTCGAGCAGGGAAAGAAGAATGCGCCGTGCATCATCTTCATTGACGAGATTGATGCTGTCGGGCGTCATCGAGGGGCTGGACTTGGCGGCGGACACGACGAGCGCGAACAGACTTTGAACCAGTTGCTGGTAGAGATGGACGGGTTCGAGTCGAACGACGGCGTTATTCTTATCGCTTCGACCAACCGCCCGGACGTTCTGGACCCCGCGCTGCTTCGTCCCGGACGCTTCGACCGTCGCGTTGTCGTCTCTCGCCCGGACGTTCGCGGGCGCGAAGGAATTCTGAAAGTCCACACGCGCAAGATTCCTCTGGGCGAGGACGTTGACATCAGTGTGATTGCGCGCGGCACGCCCGGCTTCACCGGCGCTGACCTTGCGAATCTTGTGAACGAGGCTGCGCTGAACGCCGCGCGCTACAACAAGAAGATAGTTATGATGACCGACTTTGAGCTTGCGAAAGACAAGGTGCTGATGGGCGCGGAGCGCAAGTCAATGGTCATCTCGAACGAGGAGAAGCGCGTCACCGCTTATCATGAGGCCGGGCACACGCTCGTCGGGTTGAAAGTCCCGAACGCAGACCCTGTTCACAAGGTGACTATAATCCCGCGCGGCATGGCTCTGGGCGTGACGCAGCAACTTCCCGAAGGCGACCGTCACAACTACACTAAGGACTATCTGCTGGGACAGATTTCCATATTGATGGGCGGTCGTCTTGCTGAAGAGATATTCCTGAGCAGCATCACGACCGGCGCTTCGAACGACATTGAGCGCGCTACGGAACTGTCGCGCGCGATGGTCTGCGAGTACGGCATGTCGGAGTTGGGGCCGTTGACCTTCGGCAAGAAGGAAGAGCAGATATTCCTGGGACGCGAGATAGCACAGCACAGAGATTTTTCTGAGGACACGGCTATCAAGATTGATCAGGAAGTGAAGAAGATTGTCTCGGAGCAGTACCAGCGCGCGCGTAATATCATAGAAGATAACCGCGACACCATGATTCGGCTGGCCGAAGCTTTATTAGAGCGCGAGACGCTGGACGGCGTGCAGATTCGACGCATCGTCGCTGGCCTTCCGCTTGATGACGACGGGCAGAGAGCGGCGTCCGACAACAACGAGCAGCAACCGCAAGCCAAAGAGCCTGCGGCCAAGCCTTTGAAGCCAATCCTGCCGCCGATAACAGGCCCTGCAACGGCATAAAACGCAAGGTAAAAGGGAAAGATGTGAAAAGGGGAAGGGGTGCGCGCGGCCTCTTCCCCTTTTTCCTTTTTCCCTTTACCCTTTTACCCCTGATGAAACTGCTGGAATGGAAGCTTGCACAGCGCTCGCTCATCTTAGGCGAGCGCACACTTTTGATGGGCGTCGTCAACGTCACGCCGGATAGCTTCAGCGACGGCGGCGAGTTCTTCTCGCTTGACGAAGCATTGGCCCATGCTGAAGAGATGGCGAGTGACGGGGCAGACATAATAGATATAGGCGGCGAATCAACGCGACCGGGAT
>DATHJK010000025.1:0-6144 GCA_035316225.1 Pyrinomonadaceae bacterium | reverse complement strand
CGCCGCGCAGAGTCTTGAACGTGCCCGCAGCATCGTGCATCTTGCTCACGCGCATGGCCTCTATCAGATTGTTCCTTCCAAGAAAGCGCGCAACCGCAACGCTCGCAGGCTGCTCGTACAACTGGCGCGGCGCGCCCGTCTGAAGGATGCGCCCCGAATTCATCACGCTTATTCGGTCGCAGAGCGCGAACGCTTCTTCCTGATCATGCGTGACGTAAACGGCTGTGAGATTCAGACGGTTGACAACATCGCGCAACTCGCCGCGAGTCTCTTCGCGCAGCGCCACATCCAGATTAGATAGCGGCTCGTCGAAAAGAAGAAGTTGAGGCTCAATCGCAATAGCGCGCGCAATGGCAACGCGCTGCTGCTGTCCGCCGGAAAGCTCGTCAACGCGCCTCCTTTCATAACCCGGAAGCTGCACAAGAGAAAGAGCGTCTTTAACTCTTTCTGCTATCTCACCCTTCGGCCTGCGCCGCGCGCGTAATCCGAAAGCGACGTTCTCAAAAACATTCAGGTGAGGGAAGAGCGCGTAGTTCTGAAAGACCATCCCGAAGCCGCGCTTTTCGGGAGAGAGGTTCGTGATGTCGCGCCCGTCGAAAGCTATTTTCCCATCATCAGGCGTCTCTAACCCTGCGATCATTCGCAAAGTCGTTGTCTTCCCGCAACCCGATGGGCCAAGAAGCCCGAAAAACTCGCCGCGCTCTACCGAGAGAGAAACGTCAGCGACGGCTTTTGTTGCGCCGTAGCGCTTCGTAATATTTTCTAAAGAGAGAAAAGGCATCAGACCTCTGAGATTCTATCCAGATCAACCAGCAGTTCCAGCTTCGTCCCTTCAATCCGCGTCTCTTTCATAAACTTGCGATGATACTCGTCAATGCTATGCTTAGAGTTGCGCGCAGCCTCGGCAGACTTTTCAAAGCTCTCAGCCTTCATGAAGTAGATGAGAAAATCGCCCTGCTCTGTTCTGTCTAAAAAGACAGACTCTACGACGACCGTTTCGTCGCGCAAGGTTTCGATGGCCTCATCCTTCCTGCGATTCATAGTTTCGGCCCACTCTCTGACGCGAGCTATAGAATCCGGCTTGAGCTTAATCTTGAAACAGCGAGTTTCGTACATTCGTCCGGCTCTCCCTGATTGTTGCTCGTGCCGCTACTTATTTCGTCCTCGAATCTCCGAATCCCAATACTTCAGCCAATCGTTGCCATCTCTTCTCAATAAATCCCAATCAATCGGCATTCGTGTGAAAGATTCGTTCATCCATGCGGGCAGTTGCGAGCGATCTAAATCCGTCCTGACTGGAATGCGATAATAAGTGCGCGCGGCGTAAACGAGGCTTTCGGGCGTGGTGACGAACTCGTAAAATTTTCTGGCCTCTTCTTCGTGGGGCGCGCCCCGCACGATTGCAATGGCGTCCGTGATAACGGGCGTGCCGCTTCGGGGAATCGTGTAAGCGACGGGGAAATGCTTCTGTTCCTGGTAAAGCCGCACGTCCGGCATGTTCCACAAACTGATTAGACCTTCCTGTCGCGCCAGTTTCTGCATGAGAAACGTGCCGTCCGAAGTGTACTCGTGAACATTAGCATCGAGTTTTCTCAGCCAGTCGTAGCCGCCCGCAGGTGAGTTCGTTTGACTGTAAAAGCGCCAGATCATCGCGCCGAATATCGCTCGCATGGAATCCGACGGGTTCGGATTGCGAATCAGAATTCTATCGCGCCACCGCGCATCGAGCACATCGTCCCAATCATGCGGCGCGTCCTCTGCGCGAACGGCGTCGCTGTTGTAGACGATGACTTCGGGCGTGGCGTAAGTTCCGTACCAGCGATCCTGAGAGTCGCGCGAATCCTGTGGGATTTGATTGGCCCACGTCGGCTTGTAAGGCGAGAGAAGATTTTCGTCCGCCGCCGCCTGAAATGTAGTGTGCGCCGCGCCCCACCAGAGATCGGCCATCGGGCGATTGCGCTCGGCTCGCAACCTTTCCAACACCTCGCGCGAACCCATGTCCAGAAACTGCACATCAACGTCCGGGTTCTGCTGCTTGTAGCGGTTGATGAAATCGTGCAGCATGTCCTGGCCGTGCGGCGTGTAGATGAGAAGCGTGCGCTTCGCAGCGTTACCGGACGGCCTGCATGCGAGCATGATGGCAAAAGCCAGCAGAATTAGAAGCGTTGCGCAGCGTCGAAGGTTTAATCGCATCAGGCGTAGCCGCCAGCAAAAGTTAATCTGAAGATCGTGGAACGGATTCTATGCTAACACAATGAGAGCGCGCCAACCGTCTCCCACACGAAGACAATCGCGGCTGGCCGAAACGGCGCGAGGGAGAAACGCTCGTGTAGCATTAAGGCAAGCACGTCTGTAAAATAGCTAAGACCCTGCTCCCCCGGAATTTTGATGGTCAGCTTTTGCGTGAAAGGCGTTTGGGGCGACTAATGGCAACGACTTTTAGAAGAAGACTATTGCGCGCGGGCGGATGGGGGCTGGCGAAGCGTTTGATTAAGCCGATTCCTGTCGTGGGTTCTGTGTTTGCCGTGGGGCTTGCGGGCTACGAGATAAAGAAGAAGGGGCTGCTTCGCGGAAGCATACACGTTGGCCTTGATGTTACGCCCATAATAGGCACGGCCAAGGGCGTGGTAGAGCTTTTCACAGGAGACTTGATTCCAGACAAAAAGCCTGAGCGTAAAAAGCTCATGCCTCAAAAACCTGCCCACGAATCGTAGTTGAATGCCCGGCGCTACGCTCGACCCGTAGTTTTTCCAATTCGGACTGATTCACTCAATCCACAAAAATTTCAAGCGCCTGCCGCTGCGACGTGAACTTGCGGGCGAGCTTCAAACGGATGAGCGCGCTCGTATACATCTGCGAGACGAAAGAGCGTGGCTTCGCTCCAGTGCGCGCCGAGCAGTTGGAAGCCTATGGGCAATCCTTCGGACGAGAGATCGCAGGGCACATTGATTCCCGGAATGCCCGCCAGATTCGCCGTGCAGGTGTAGATGTCGTTCAAATACATTGCGAGCGGGTCGTCCGCTTTCTCGCCTATAAGAAACGCAGGCGTCGGTGTAGTAGGCGTCAAGATAGCGTCGCATTGCTCGAAGGCTCTGAGAAAATCGTGTTTGATGAGCGTGCGAACCTGCTGGGCTTTGCGATAGTAAGCATCGTAGTAGCCGGACGAGAGCACGTAAGTTCCTAACATGATGCGGCGTTTGACCTCAGCGCCGAAACCCTCGTCGCGCGTTGCTCGGTACATGTGCCTTAAATCCTTAGCCTCCTCGGCACGGAAACCGTAGCGCACGCCGTCGAAGCGCGCCAGGTTCGACGATGCTTCAGCCGTTGCGATGATGTAGTAAACCGCTATGCAGTATTTCGCGTGCGGCAATTCGACTTCGACAATCTCCGCGCCTAAGTCTCTGTAAGCCTCAATCGTTTTCAGTACAGCCTCGCGCACTTCCCTGTCCAACCCTTCGCCGAATAACTCACGCGGAAAGCCTATGCGCGCTCCCTTAACGTCGCCCGTTAGTTCTCTAATGTAATCCGGCACAGGAACGTCTGCGGTCGTAGCGTCGTGCGTGTCTCGCCCTGCGACTACGCTCAGCACGCTGGCTACGTCGCTCACCTTGCGACCGAAGATTCCGATTTGATCCAGCGACGAAGCGAAGGCAACCAGACCGTAGCGAGAGATTCGCCCGTATGTAGGTTTAAAGCCGACGATGCCGCAGAGCGAAGCGGGCTGGCGAACGGAGCCGCCCGTTTCAGAGCCAAGCGCGGCGGGAACGATTCCGGCGGCGACTGCCGCAGCGCTTCCTCCGCTAGACCCGCCGGGCACGCGCGTAGTGTCCCAGGGATTCTTCACAGGCCCGAACGCAGAGTTCTCGTTCGACGAACCCATAGCGAACTCGTCACAGTTGGTCTTGCCAATGATGACCGCTCCGGCCTCACGCAAACGCTCTATGGCAGTCGCATTGTACGGTGGATGATATGGCCCTAGTATGCGCGAGCCGCAGGAGGCTTGAAGCCCTCGCACACAGATGTTGTCTTTGACAGCCAGAGGGACGCCAGCGAGCGGTGCGCGTCTTAAATCTTCTAACGAATCAATCTCACCGGCGCGAGAAGTCGCGCCCGCGCGATCAATCTGAAGAAAAGCGTTCAGCGTCTCGTTCAGTTCTTCGGCTGCGTCAAGCGAAGATTCAATAACGACGCGCGCAGTCGTCTCGCGATTATTGATGTGCGCGCGAAGTGATTCGATTGTGTTTTCTGAAAAGTTCATAGCAAGATTGGAGAATAGAAGTCAGAGGTTAGAGAGCAGAGGCTAGAGGTCAGAGGTTAGAGGTTAGTCAAACGCTTTTCACTAGCCTCTAACCTCTGACCTCTAGCCTCTGCTTCATAAAACTTTTGGAACGCGAAAATGGCCTGATGCGGGGTCAGGTGCTTGATCCAGCGCCAGCTTCTGGCCTAGCGAGGGTTGAACTTCGTCTGCGCGGTCTGCACGGGTGCGCTCGCCTTCGGGCGTCAAGCCCCCGGTCGAAGGCTCAACGGCGCTCGTGTCCAGTTCGTTCAACTGTTCGACGTAAGCCACTATCTCCGCAATCTGCGGCGTGTAGGCGCGAAGCTCTTCTTCGGTTATCTCAAGATGCGCGAGCTGCGCAATCTTCCTGATGTCGGATACTGTTATAGGCATAATTCAATTGCGGAATGCGGAATGCGGAATGCGGATTTAAGAAGAGATTGAGCTGGATTGATAGTCTCTATCTTCCATCCTGCTTTTCAATCCGCAATCCACAATCCGAAATCTATTTGTCTTTTCCTTCCTGTCGGTCAATGCAGCTTCCGGCGGCCAGAAGGAAGCGGTAGCGCAGGCGCTCGTCCTGAATTGCGCTGTTGGCTGCGGCCAGGACTGTGCCGCCCGCGCTGCGCAGAGCGCGCCGCTCCTGCTCTTCACGATCAGCCTTACGCTCGTTCAAGAGTGCGCGCTCGGCCTCGACCGTTTTAGGGTCAATGCGAAATTCTATGAACGTTACAACGGCCTGCTCCAATAAAGAGTTCAGACGAAAGAGAAGCTGGCCGCTTATTGCCTCAAGCTGCTTCTGCCATGTGGCATCAGCGACCGATACTATTAGCGTCTTGCGGTAGAGGCGGAACGGAACGGCCTGCGCCCTCAGCCCCTCGCCTGCTATCTGACGCCAGGCGACGAACGCAGCGGCCTCAAGCAATTCCTCCGATTCGCCAGCCGCGCGTAGTAGCTTCGGCAGCGCTCTGATTAAAGCTTCCATAAAAGAGCAGTGATGAGTGATGAGTGCAGAGTGCAGAATGAAATAGATTTAATTCATTATTCATCACTCCGCATTCATCACTGCTTTTCCGTTGCTAATTCAAAATCCAAAATCTAAAATCGAGGTTGAGTTTAATGGAAATGGAGCATAAGCGACAAGCGGAGGGTGGATTGTTGTCTGCAAACGGGTTTTCAAGAGAAGAGCTTGTGCTGGCGTCTGCAAGCCCGCGCAGGGCGGAAATCCTGCGCGCAGTTGGATGGCCTTTCGAGATTTCTGCCGCAGACGTTGATGAATCTCTCGTTGACGCAGAGCCGCCTGTGGCCTATGTGACTCGGCTGGCGCTTGCGAAAGCTGAGGCCGGAGCAGCATCTCATACGGGACGACTGGTGCTGGGCGCGGACACTACGGTCGTCGTTGATGGAGAGATTTTAGGGAAGCCGCGCGACGAGGAAGAGGCCGTGTGGATGCTCAGGCGTTTGAGCGGCAGATGGCATGAGGTGCTGACGGGCGTTGCGCTGGTGCGCCGTAGCGGGAAAGAGGGGTTTCAAAAGCTGGTTGCATATGAATCAACGCGCGTGCGTTTCGGGCGTATGACCGACGAAGAGATAAGCTGGCACGTCGCCGTGGGCAATCCGCTTGATAAGGCAGGAGCATACGCCGTTCAGGGAGTGGCAGCGCTATTCATAGAAGAGATTCAGGGCGATTACTGGAACGTCGTTGGCCTTCCGGTTCAACTGGTCTATAAAATGGCGCACGAGATTTGGGACAAAAAAAGAGAGGCCGTATAAATCAATCAACGGCCTCTCTCCTCTTCCTGATGTAAGGTGAAAGTCCGGCTTACTGCCCTAACCCCAGAACTCTGTTCAGAGGCTTGGCTAGCTCG